>JANYDV010000042.1 GCA_025363505.1 Bacteroidota bacterium | reverse complement strand
ATCAATCGCATGAACCGCCAATATCTTTATATGTTCCGGAAATTCCAGCACGATAGCTCGATTGATGCCGCGTTGTAATGCCGATGCTGAAACTACCACTGTAAATTCTTCGTCAGCACAAATTTCATTCGGAGCAAATATTTCACCCATACGACCTTGTGCAACCACGAAACCTCGGGCGCTCAAGAGAAGCAAGAACACTATGAAATTTGTGCTGACGAAGAATTTACAGTGGTAGTTTCAGCATCGGCATTACAACGCGGCATCAATCGAGCTATCGTGCTGGAATTTCCGGAACATATAAAGATATTGGCGGTTCATGCGATTGATGATGAAGGAAATGATACCGTTGCTGTCAATAGTTTTCCAGGGATTTCCTCTCTTTTTAGTCATGAAAAAGGAAAACAGATCGCCGCATTTGAAGACCGTAGCGGTATCTATTCAAAAAATTTCGCAACAGTGTTTTATTCATTCAAGTGTAAGGCTCCGCACACAGCGGCTGTATTAAATTTTAAGTGCTGTATCGTCGAACGAGGCGACCCTACGCTCAACATCCCCAGAGAAAACACTAAAATCAAACAAAAAAAGAAACGGGCACCAATGATGAGCAGTGATTGGCGAATGGTCGCTCCTGATCTCGGCGAAAGTTTCTCGTTTAGCGAAGTTGGTGAAAAAAAATATTCCAAAGTGGTGCATATCATTTCAGGATGGGATCATAATTCACGGGCATTATTTTTGGGCGGCACTCATGGAACATCGGCTACGATGTATGCCGATACCACACTATTAAGAGAGTTATTTGCGGCTACATTTACGCTAAGATTCTGGGTAAAGATCGACCAGCCTTTCCAAACTATTTTTCAATGGCACTCTGCCACGACTGATTCTATTTTTAAACTCAATACGAATGCCCTTGGTCAATTATTCTTTATTCGAGATATTAATGCGCTCGACGATACTGACAAAATATTGCGTACCGAACATCTGGTCAGCGACGGTGCATGGCATATTATTGAAATAGCGAAAAGCAATGCAAATATTTTATGGGCTTTCGTAGATGGGGTTGCTGAAGACGGAATTCCTATGGAGCAAGCATTTGATAATATCGACCGATTTACCATTGGCGACCCTTATACCACAAATTCATTTGCAATAGACGAGCTTCGGTTGACGAAAAACTGGGCAATCCCTCTCGACCCGGCAGAAAATGCAACAATCACCTTGCGAGATACTTCAAGAGACATCTTTGGTTTATTCCATTTCGAGGATTACGGTCGAATTGCACGGTCAAGTGTTGCCCCAAGAAAATATGTGCTCGGAGACAGTACAATAAAACCTCGAGCTACTTCTCTCTATTTTCAAATTGACAGCAATGCTATTATCAAAGAAAGTAGTTCGCCGGTGCTTAATGATCGTGCAATACTTTCGGTTGAACAGACCTCATCAACAAAAGTCACATTTAATTGGTACACCACCAGCGAGTATAACACAAAACGTTATGAGTTGCAGCGGCGGATCGCATCCTATGGGGAATATGAAAAAACATTAGATATTAAATCGAAGCAATACATTAAACCAAAAAGCTTCAGACAAGGACTGCTCGGCAGAACAAAATACTCAGCAGTCGAAACACTCCCGCCGCTTTCACGAGATATTGATCTCTACTATCGTCTTGCCTTGATTAATGATCTCGATTCCATCGTTGCCTACACCGAGCCTGTTAAATTGGAGTTCGGCGGACGGCGACAAGTGTTTGTCGATCAAAACAAACCTAATCCGTTTAATCCTAAAACCACAATCACATTTCGTCTAACCAAAGCTGCACCAGTATCGGTGATCGTCTATGACATTATTGGTCGAGAAGTTGTAAAACTGTTTGACGGAAAACTGACGATGGGTAAACATACATTGGAAGTTGATGCAACACTTTGGCATGGAGGGATATATTTTTATAAAGTACGTACGCCTCAAACGATAGTGACAAAAAAAATGGTTTTGGCAAAGTGAGGTGAACTAAGTCAGTTTGATCAAAGTTTGTATAACGCAATCGTTAGGGGTGTCCATTCATAATGGGCTGAGATAAAACCCTTATTCACCTGAGACGGATAATACCGGCGTAGGGAAACGAGAGCGATCATAGCGTATCCTATGAACGCACATCCGTTTCAAACCTTGCTGAATATTTGTCTTAGCAGCTTTGAACGGTTTTCTTATTTTAAAGAATATGATACGCTTCATACTTATTGTTTTATGTGTCGTTGCCGTTTCTTCATCCTCATTTTCACAAACAACCAAACAAGATACTCTCCGACATACCCAAGGCACAGATGTAATTGTTACCGGCTTTCCTGCAGAACCGGGTAAGACACCGGTGCCTGTGACCGTTGTCGCAAGAGAAGAACTACAGATCGGTGCGCCGTTCAAAGAGCTACCGAGTCTATTAAAAGATTTGCCTTCAATGGTTACTTATTCCGAGAGTGGGCTTGACATTGGTTATGTGTATTCAAATATTCGTGGCTTCGAACAGCGCAGAATTTCTGTCTTAATAAATGGTGTACCACAAAACGACCCTGAAGATCATTCAGTCTATTGGGTTGATGTGCCTGACCTTGCAGGCTACGGCTCGAAAGTTAGCGTGCAGCGTGGCGCAGGCAGTGCATTTTATGGCTCTCCGGCTATAGGTGGTTCGATCAATGTGGAGACTTTTCCGCCTGCAACAAAAGGTTTCTCGTTCGGTGCAATGGGGGGGGCATTTGGAACAAGTAAATTTTCAGCATCAGGAAATTCGGGATTAATAGATGGTAAATATCTAATCTCGGCGCATTTGTCCCAAGCTCATACCGATGGCTATCGAAATAAAGCATTTATTGATACGAAGTCTTATTTCCTTTCGATAGCTAAAGTTGATGATGCTTCGACATTACAATTCAATTTTTACGGTGGTTCGATTACTGATGGATTAGGGTATTACGGTATTTCCCCTGAGTTTGGGGGATTGGCTAAACTTACAGACCGTGATCAAAGAAAATATAATGTCTCTGAAAATTATTTATACGAGCGCCGACCTGAAGAGCAGGAGCAATTTGTTCAACCACATTACGAAGTACTCTCTTCTATTAAACTGGATGATCGTTTAACACTTAATAATACGGTATTTTATATTCAAGGTGATGGAAATTTTGATTTTGATGGTACATCGCCATATTTGTATTACGCATCAAAAGGAATATCAAATAGTGTGATATATCGCCTTACAACTGAGTATGGACTTCGTTACAATTTTAAGCCCATCAATGATAGCGCACTTGGAAATGAATTAACAAGAGCATACGTCGGCAATAAGCAATTGGGATGGTTGCCGAGGTTAGAGTACCGTCATCCTGACGGCGAGTTTATTCTTGGTGGCGAAGTACGAATTCATCGCTCGACGCATTGGGGAAAATTATTGTCTGCCTCTAAATTACCAGCCGATTTGCCCGGGGACTATCATTATTATGATTACAAAGGTGGGAAAGATATTATTTCCGGGTATCTTTCGGAGATATACTCCGTCACGCCCGATGCTAATATCTCGGTGAGTGTGCAATTGCTAAACGAACAATATAAACTTTACGATGAAAAACCTTATTATATAGATTCACTTGCAGCATCTATCCAACATCGCCAGACAGGGTTTTATAGCAATTCATTTTCTGTGCCACTGTTTTTTGTAAATCCAAGATTGGGGTTGAATATTAATTTATCGAACGATCTCTCTACATTTGCGAGTGTAAGCTATACGTCACGTGAGCCACGATTGAAAGATTACTATAATCCTGAATACATTAGTCAGCCGAATTTTTATCGCAATGCCGATAGCAGTTACAATTTTAATTCACCAATCATTCAGCCGGAACATTTAATTGATATTGAACTTGGATTGAAAGCATTGAATGTGAACATTACCGGTGATTGGCACTATTCTGCTTCGGCAACTGCATATTATATGCCTTTTACCGATGAACTCTTGCAAACAGGAAAAAAAGATCAGTGGGGGGGGAGCATTGTTGCCAATGCAGAGAAAGCTCTACATTATGGATTGGAATTAGAGTTTGGTTTAGAATATGCAAAAATATTTGCTCTGAAGACTTCTGCAACAATCAGTCATAATGAGGTTCAGAAATTTTCCCAATACTTTGAAACGACCTCGGTTGATGGTAAAGTACCAATCGGATTTCCGTCAGCAACAGGGAATGTCTCTATCGTAATTGAGCCGTTGTCGCATTTACAGTGTATGATCACCGGTCGTTATGTGGGCAAAATGTATGGTGATCTTGAAAACACAGATCTCTATCGCAATGATGCTTATCAAGTGCTTGACCTTGGATTGAGTTACCGTATTAATAGTGTTTTTGGTATGTATTATCTTCTGATCCGGGGGCAACTTAATAACGCTCTCAATGCGATTTACACAAGTTATGTCATAAAGAGTGCAGGCTTCTTCGTCGCCGCGACTCGCAGTGGTTATGTTAGTTTTGAATTGGGGATTTAACCGGTGAGTATCAACACCCCGGTATTACTGCTTCTTGATGGGGAAGTGCCTCGTGAGTCGCTGTTGCGAAAGTTTGCAACGAATGCGAGTTTTATTATCGCGACAGACGGTGCTGCTCAGATCGCAAGAAAACTCTCGATTGAACTTGATGTTATCATCGGTGATATGGACTCGCTTGATGAAGTCTCGTTTGAATACTTTTCAAAAATAAAAACATCCATAATCTCAAACCCTGACCAATATTCTAATGATTTTGAAAAAGCTCTTCGCTATTTGATTGCCGAACGCAAAACTCACTCTCTTGTGATTCTTGGTATGCACGGCAAGCGAACCGACCACACCTTAACCAATCTGAGCGTGCTCGTTCGACTTCGCGACTGCTTTGAAAGCCTTGTCGTCATTGATGACTTCCAAGAACATCATTTGCTCACGGCAACATATTTATCATATATACCCACTCTCCCAAATCATTCACAGATTTCACTCACCCCACTTCCGATTGCAGAAGGAGTAACGACACACGGTTTATTCTATCCTATAACTAACAGACGAATGGAATTCGGCATTGATGAGGGATTAAGCAATATTATCACTTCGCATGATGAAGCACTGATTACTATCTCTGGCGGAGCATTGCTTATTTCAGTAGCACACTCAAGCGATGAATAACTTTCCATCGCTTTCAATACTTGATCTGAGTATTATTATTTTTTATATTGTTGCGAATGTAACAATCGGGTTTGTCTCGTTTCGAAAGTTTACAAAGAAATCATCAGACGAAGAAGAATATTTACTTGCCGGAAGAACGCTGACACTTCCTGCATTCATTGCTACTCTTGTCTCGACCTGGTACGGGGGCATTATTGCAGTTGGTGAGTATTCGTATGATAACGGTATCGTAACGTGGGTTGTGTTTGGTGTCCCTTATTACGTAGCGGCATTTGTGTTTGCGATGGTGATGGCGAAGCGTGTAAATGCTGATCGTGTCCATCTTTCGATACCCGACAGGCTTCGCGCTGTTTATGGCGCACAAGCCGGATATCTCGGCGCAGTTGCAACAATGTTTATGACAAGCCCTGCGGCATATATTATGATGCTTGCAACGCTCTATCAATGGTTCTTTGGATTTAGTTATGAAGTTGCAATTGGTGTCGGAATTGTAACTTCAATTTCATATTTGTTCAGCGGTGGCTTTCGCGCTTCTATCCGAACGGACATATTACAGTTTTTTGTAATGTTTATTGGCTTTGTGGTAATCATTCCGTTTGCAATTTCAACTTTTGGGGGGCTTGATTATCTCACCGCCACTTTACCTGCTTCGCACAAAGCACCCATTGGGTCATATAGTATTTGGTATGTATTGGTGTGGTATATCGCGGCACTGACGACATTAGTGGATCCAAATATTCATCAGCGTGTGTTTGCGGCGCGATCGGTATCGGTTGCGAAAAAAGGGATGCTCATTTCAATATTGTTTTGGCTCATCTTTGATGCAATGACAAATATTGCGGGCTTATATGCACGTGCAGCATTCCCTCATCTCGGAGCAAGTAAGTTTGCCTATCCTGCACTTGCCGAGCGTGTGTTGCCGATGGGTTTCAAAGGTGTGTTTTATACCGGTATGCTTGCGACGGTTCTTTCGACCGTTGACTCTTTTTTCTTTATGAGTGCGACTATTGTGGGGCGTGATATTCTATGGCGCATTTGGGGCGGCGATGAAACAACTCGCGTCAAGAAATTTACTCGCATCGGATTATTTGTGACAGCCGTAATTTCGGTCGTTGTTATTTCGCTTTCTGATCGTATCTATATGATCTGGTATTCATTTGCATCGGTTCTGGTGCCGATGTTACTGCTTCCGCTGATCTTAAGTTATTTCCCAAAAGTTCGCCCAAGCAATCGTACCGCGGTTGCGTCAATGCTTGCAGGTGGTTTGCTTTCACTTCTCGTTTACGTTATTGGAATTCTTCAAGGAAACTCAGTCACCCCTAACTATCTCTTCGGCATCGAACCAATGTATGTCGGAATGATGAGTAGTTTGTTGGTATTATTACCAGGGTTGATTTGGAAAAAAAAATAGCAAAGGAATTTATTGTTTAACAAATTTTTGTATTAAAATTTCCCTTCCGGAAGTTACCTTTGCATAAAACATACCGGAGCGATTACCCAGAGAGATTCTTTCTTTGTGGGTCAGTGAAGGGCTAGCTATTTGTTTTTCTAAGATGATATTGCCAAGAATATCTAGTATCTGTATTGATATTGGCTGATCGGTTGCAGAGCAATAGGTGATTGTCATGTCACTTGATGTTGGGTTGGGGGTTATTGATAAAGTAGATGTGGAGTTTCTACCCTCACCTACGGCCAGCATTTCAAACGGTGTCTCTTGAAAATATATAATACCATTCTTTGCAACAACTTGATAGTGCAAATCAGGAGAAAAGGTTACATCCGCATTTTTCATTGGGTAATCCCACTGCGCAATAATCTTCCCTGAAAGGACATCCCATACGCGAATAGTATTATTTGTACAAGAGCCTGCAATATACTTCCCATCTGCCGAAAATGTTAATGAACGAATACTATCACTTATCATTGGATCAAAGTTGATTGTTGAAACTCCAGTGATAATATTATAAAGTATTGGTTTGGAATATGCTTTATCTCTGGATAGAAGGGTAGTACCATCGGGAGAGAATTGTATATTCAAAACCATTTTAATAGGCAACGAACGAATAAACTCACCTGTTTCGGATACAAATAACTTAACCAAAGTGTCTTTTAGAGAACATGCTAAATATCTTGAATCATGAGAAAAACAAATATCATAAAATTGCCCATCATCAATGAGTGTAGTAGTCTTTCTACTTAAAAGTAAATCATAGAGTTCACTCGTGATATATTTTCGATAGACACAATAGTGAATATTTGGTGAGACAGGATATGGAAAATCTAGTGGTGATATTATAGAATCGACTGCATGACCATCAGCTAACGACCACCGATAGATGACATTTTGACTTATTCCAAATAGATACGCGCTATCTTGTGAATAGATAATACGGGAACATGAATTGATATTGACATGATAACTAAAAAGCTCATTTCCGTTTTGTGAATCCCATACAGTTGGACTAGAATGGTTGTTGTCGTAACTTATTGTTGAAATCGTTTTACCACTAGGTGAATATAGAAAGTTTGAGCCAAAAGCGGGAATTCCATTGTATGCTGTATCAACATTCAACGTGGAGACTAATAGACGTTTAATGGAAGACCCCGACCGCACAAATAAATATTTAGAATCGTTACTAAAGCCAACGACCGTTGGGTAAGTATTAAAAAATTCTGAAGCATTCAGTTGTTCTTTTGCAGAAATATCCCAGATAATTAGATGCGATGGGCTGGAGTAAGACAAAACCTTATCGTTATTTGACAGAAAAAAATCATAGTCTATAATATTTGCAGCGGAAACCAGCATTGTTGTTTTTCCTGAGTGAATATCTACAAGCTGAATTCCTTTTGATGTATCTGAAACTTGTCCGATAACAACAACAGAATTACCCGTTTTCAAAAAGCGCATTGAATACGAGCTTCTAAAAAGAGGATCTTCCAAAGAAAGAATCTTCACGCCATTGTTAATATAATTTAAAATAACTAGTCCTTCTTTTGTTAAGGTATCGTTTTTTAATACAAGATTGAAGGCACGACAAGCAACAATATCTTCAGTTGGTGAGCAATCAAAGCTTAAAATGCGTAATGTAGGAAAAAGAATTTGTGTGGTTGTATCTAATAGTGAAGATTGGATTAGACGGGACGAGCCGTTCCAAAAAAAATGAATTCCATCGCGTGCCATTCTTAGATTATCAATTGACTGCGCGTATTTTTTTGACCACACAACCCTCTCTTCTACGAGATCAATTACTTCAATATATGTATTTGGAGAGGTTGAATATCCGACAATTTGTTTTCCATCGAGTGAGTATTTTATTTGAGTAAAAGATTTATCCTTACTTATATCAATCACTTTAACTATTTTGCAGGAATCAATATCCCAAATGACTATTTGTCCGGTTTGGTCGCTTACGGCTAAATGTTTTCCATCAGGCGAAAGCGCCGCGCTGCCAGAACCGATCTGCCACATCTTCGACCAGATTGTACGTGGATGCTGTGCGGAGCTTGTTGATACCAGTATGAATATCAACAATAAGGGAAGAATATATCGGATGCGTTTCATCAAAATAAGCAACGACTATACGATCGGAAATAGTTCGAGTATCTAGCACCAACCCTGAACGGTTTTTTCATATTGCGGTTGCTCAAGGAATGTATTTTGGCATATTTCATAAAAATGGGGATTTGATGTAGTATTTGATTTTTGGCACAAAGGAGTTGGGATTGCTGTTACAAACGCGCTGTAATACAATAAAATAGAATGTTTGAAGAACTAAGCTCCAAATTTGAAGGACTCTATCGTAAAATTCGTGGTCAGGCTCGGCTGAGCGAGGATAACGTAAATGAAGCAGTTCGCGACGTCCGTCGTGCGTTGCTTGATGCTGACGTTAATTATAAGGTTGCGAAAAAATTTATTGACGATGTTCAGGCTCGCGCACTTGGTGGTGAGGTACTGAAGTCGGTGAGCCCCGAACAGCAATTCATCAAGATCCTCTATGATGAATTAGTGATGATGATGGGTGGTGCTGCAGAAGATATCAGCTATAGTGCGGAGCTTCCGACTATTGTTATGGTCTGCGGTCTTCAAGGCTCCGGCAAAACGACATTTACGGCAAAGTTTGCGAATCACTTAAAATCTAAGAATAAAAAGGCAATGCTCGTGGCGGGGGATATTTATCGTCCCGCAGCTATCGAACAGCTCCAGTTGCTTGGTAAGCAAATCGACGTTCCTGTTTTTACGATCGAAGGCTTGAAGAATGCAGTCAAGATCGCCGAAGAAGGTGTTCGCGAAGCTCGGGCAAAAGGCTTTGATGTTGTTATTATAGATACAGCAGGTCGGTTGAGTATTGATGAAGTGATGATGAAAGAGGTGGCTGATATTAAGTCATCGGTCAAGCCTCATGAAATTCTCTTTGTCTGCGACGCAATGACAGGGCAAGATGCCGTCACAACAGCAAAAGCCTTCCATGATCAGTTAGCATTTGATGGTGTTGTTCTGACAAAGCTTGATGGTGATGCACGAGGTGGTGCGGCGCTTTCGATCAGAAGTATTGTTGATGAACCGATTAAGTTTGTCTCGACCGGCGAGAAACTTGATGCGCTTGAGCAGTTTTATCCTGATCGTATGGCTTCGCGTATCCTCGGAATGGGTGATATTGTGACGCTTGTCGAAAAAGCTCAGTCGCAGATCACCGAAGAAGATGCAAAGAAAGTAGAAGAGAAGCTTCGCAAGAACGAATTTACGCTTGATGACTTCCGCGACCAGCTTCAGCAGATCAAAAAGATGGGCTCGATCAAAGATTTGCTCGGATACATACCTGGTGTGAATGCGGCGGCTATCAAAGACGCCAATATTGATGATAATGCTTTTAGTCGAATCGAAGCAATTATTACTTCGATGACAAAAGAAGAGCGCCGTGTGCCACAAGTTCTTAATGCCTCGCGCCGTGAGCGTATTGCGATGGGCTCGGGCACGAATGTAACCGAAGTGAATAAATTAGTGAAACAATTTACCGAAATGCAGAAGATGATGAAGCGTTTCTCACACGGTAAAATTTCGAAGCAAATGCGTGATATGATGGCAAAAATGCCCATTGCTCCGACCGAGTAATGAGATTTTGACAAGTTTAGAAACGACTCAGTGATGAGCACTCAGCCAAGTGGACGCTTCGAATCCGTATATTTGTACCATATTACTTCTTAACTATTTTCGATAGATTCTCTTGCGCCAAGAAATATATATAGCAGACCTCAAACAGCAGATCGGCAAAGACGTCACTCTTCGAGGGTGGGTCTATAATAAGCGTTCGAGCGGAAAGATCCAATTTATCGAACTTCGTGACGGAACGGGTATTTGCCAGTGCGTCATTATGAAGAATCACGTTGATGAAGCAACGTTTGCTGCCTACGATAAACTTACCCAGGAATCTGCATTTGCCGTCACCGGAACAGTCCAAGAAGCCGCCAAAGCACCAGGCGGAATAGAACTCTTTGCAAAAAGCATCGAGATTATTTCCATAGCTCAAGAGTATCCGATCTCACCAAAAGAACATGGTGTAGAGTTTTTGATGAGCAATCGCCATTTATGGCTTCGCTCATCACGTCAGCACGCTATCCAGAAGATTCGCCATGAAGTTGTACATGCTATCAGAGATTTCTTTGATAGTCGTGGGTTCAATTTGCTTGATGCGCCGATTCTAACCCCGAATGCGGCAGAAGGAACAAGCACATTATTCGAGTTAAAATATTTTGAAGAAGGTTTTGCATATCTGACTCAATCAGGTCAGCTTTATGGCGAAGCAGGCGCGATGGCATTGGGCAAAGTCTATGTATTCGGTCCGACATTCCGTGCAGAAAAATCGAAAACTCGTCGGCACCTTACCGAATTTTGGATGGTCGAGCCGGAAGTTGCATTTATGGACTTAGCAGGCGATATGGAACTTGCGGAGGAATTTATTGAGTACATCGTACAACGAGTACTGACTAATCGCAAAGCTGAACTCGCTGTGCTCGAACGCGATCTTTCAAAGTTAGAGTGTATCAAAGCACCTTTTCCGAAATTACATTACGACGAAGCCGCACAGATACTCAAAGAGTATTGGAGCAGCATGAACGAAGAAGAGAAAAAAGAACGCTTCGCTTCGGGACATAAAGAATTTGTCTATGGTGATGATTTCGGTGCACCGGATGAAGCGGTAATCTCGAACAAATATGATCGTCCGGTTATGGTTCATCACTATCCATCGGCAGTGAAAGCCTTCTATATGAAGCGCGACCCGAACGAACCGGATAAAGCGCTGGCAATGGATATGCTTGCGCCCGAAGGATATGGCGAGATCATAGGTGGTTCACAGCGTGAAGATGATTACGAAACGTTGTTGGGACGCATCAAAGAACACGATCTTCCCATCGAGGCATTCGAGTGGTATCTTGATCTTCGCAAATATGGAAGTGTGCCACACGCCGGTTTCGGACTTGGTGTGGAACGCACCGTTGCTTGGATTTGCGGAATCGAACACGTTCGCGAGACAATACCATTCCCGCGCACAATCTCTCGTATTTGGCCGTAATTTTTAGCCATCAATAATCACTTGAGTACTTTGAACTGGGGCGAGATAGTTTTTTGGATTCTTTCGGTAGGAGCCGTTACTTCGTCGTTATTTATGGTGACGCGGAAAAACGCTGTTTCGAGTGCGTTGCTCTTGGTCGTTACGTTTTGCTTTCTTGCCGGTATCTATCTCACACTCCAAGCACAATTTCTTGCGGTTGTGCAAGTTGCTGTCTATGCGGGTGCTATTATGGTACTGGTGTTATTTGTGATTATGCTTCTGAACTTGAAAGAAGAGCGATTCTCGCTGACGGGCAATTGGAAAACATTACTTGGTGTTTTAGGGGTTGGGGCAATTTGTGCTCAAGTCATCGCAATTATTTTACTGTCGAAGGATAAAATTCCACAAACCATCAGCCCAAAAGCTGCAGTGCAAGGCACGGTAGAGTCTGTTGGTATGATGCTGTATCAAACGTATGCTTTCCCATTTGAGATGGCATCGTTAGTATTGATCACCGCGGCAGTTGGGGCAATAGTACTTGCAAAAAAGAAATTACAATAAGTGACATCACTTGCCAATTACCTGATAATCTCAGCGATCTTGTTTTCGATCGGAGCAGCCGGTGTGTTGTTTCGTCGTAACGCGATCATTATCTTTATGTGCATTGAGCTGATGCTTAATGCGGTGAACCTAACGCTCATTGCATTCTCTCAATTTTTGGGGGAGCAGTCGGGGCAAGTGTTGGTATTTTTTGTGATGACGGTGGCGGCTGCCGAAGCCGCAGTTGGGCTTGCGATAGTTATAGCAATTTATCGCAACAAAGAAACCGTTCATATTGATGATCTTAATCTTCTTAAAGGCTAATCAAGTATCGAACTCGTGAAAGAGCTGATACCATATATTACACTGGCGCCGCTCGCAGGATTTGCAATTAATGGATTGCTCGGTTGGCGGTTCAAAAATAAACAGATCGCCGGTATCATTGCAACACTTGCTGTGACAGTGAGTTTTGTGATCGCTTGCGGTTTGTTTTCCGAAATGATGGCGGCAGAGCCTGAGCATCGTGCCGTGCATTACAAGTTAATGGATTGGATTGCGGTCGGCAATGTTAATGTTGGCATTTCTTATTTGATTGATCAACTCTCTATCATTTTTATATTGGTCATCACAGGAGTAGGTGCACTGATCCATCTCTATTCGATGGGGTATATGAAGGGCGACCCCGGCTATGCGAGATTCTTTACCTATCTGAATCTCTTTATTGTAATGATGCTCCAATTGGTGATGGCAGATAACTATCTGCTCACATTCCTCGGTTGGGAGGGCGTTGGGCTTTGTAGTTATTTGTTGATCGGGTTCTGGTATGAAGAAGTAAAAAATGGCGATGCTGCGAAAAAAGCATTCATCGTTAATCGCATCGGTGATTTCGGATTTCTGGTTGCAATGGGGGTAATGCTTGCGGCTTTTGGTACACTCAATTATGCTGAAGTTGCTTCGTCGGCTGCAAGTCTCGGAGCAGGAGCAAGTGTTCTGACGGTTATAACGATGATGTTGTTTTTGGGTTGTACGGGCAAGAGTGCTCAGATTCCGCTCTTTGTATGGTTACCTGACGCAATGGCTGGTCCGACTCCGGTCTCGGCACTTATCCATGCTGCGACGATGGTCACGAGTGGTATTTATCTGGTTGCACGTTCAAATATGTTATTTGCACTTTCGCCAACGACACTCACGGTAATTTCAATCGTGGCTGTTTGCACTGCCTTGCTTGCGGCGATTATGGCATTGTTCCAAAATGATATTAAGAAAGTCCTTGCGTACTCAACTGTATCACAGCTTGGATTTATGTTCTTGGGGCTCGGTGTAGGTGCATTTACAGCAGGTGTGTTTCACGTTTTAACACACGCTTTCTTTAAGGCTTGTCTTTTCCTTGGTTCAGGTGCTGTGATACACGCAATGCATCATGAACAAGATATGCAAAAAATGGGCGGCTTGAAAAAGTATTTGCCTGTAACGTTCTGGACTTTTCTGATTGCGACTATTGCGATCGCCGGTATCCCACCTTTTGCAGGATTCTTTTCGAAAGACGAGATTTTGTGGAAAGCATTTTCTCAAGGCTCCCCATTCTTGTGGGCATTCGGTGCGATAGCTGCTTTGATGACCGCATTTTATATGTTCCGTGCTGTGTATCTGACATTCTTCGGCAAAGAGCGTTTCGATGCACATCATCATCCGCCGCACGAAGTTGGTGCTTCGATGTCGATTCCATTGATCGTTCTTGCGGTTCTTTCGATGGGTGCAGGTTTGCTTGGTGTGCCTGAAATTCTTGGTGGTTCGGAAAAATTACATCATTGGCTCGAACCGGTGCTCGGCAGAGGTGAAGAGATCGCTGCATCATCACTTGGTAGCCATGGTGAGGGTCTCGAAATTCCTTTAATGATTGTTTCGGTTGTGATTGCACTGATCGGAATTTTAATTGCAACGAGATATTACAAACAACGCACCACGCTTGCACAGAACGAACGCAAACTTGGCGGTTTGTATAAGTTGTCGTATAATAAGTTTTATGTTGACGAGATTTATGATGCTGCTATCGTTCAACCGACGTATGCGGCATCAAATAGTTTTCTCTATAAGGTTGTAGATGTAAAGATCATCGACGGAATCGTCAATGGTTTGGCATCAACTGCCGGAGTATTTAGCTCGCTTATGAGAAAACTTCAAACTGGCTTGGTACAAAACTATGCCGTGATGATCGTCATCGGAATTGTTGTCTTGATTGGCTACGTGCTGATATTTTAATTCGCTCAATGGGTGTACTCTCGGTACTGATACTGATACCGCTTCTTTCAGCTGCGCTTCTGCACTTCGCCAAGAACGATCGTGTAGCAAAGCTCTTTACGCTGGTCTCAACGCTGGTGACGTTCGGGGTTTCGCTCGTTGCATACTCCCAATTCGATGCCGGTTCGAGTGCTTTTCAATTGAACGAAAAATATGAATGGATCACGGCACACAATCTTTCGATTAATTATATCGTCGGCGTTGATGGAATGTCCTTGATGTTGGTGCTTCTGACGACGTTCCTCACCGTTATCGCACTTATTGGTACGTGGAATTCGCAATCGAAACAAATACCAAACTTGATGGCGCTGATACTCTTGCTGCAAGCAGGTATGATCGGCGTGTTTTGTTCTCTTGATCTTTTCCTTTTCTATATCTTCTGGGAGTTGATCTTGATACCGATGTATTTTATTATCGGTATTTGGGGTGGTGAGAGAAAGATGTACGCAGCAGTCAAGTTCTTTATTTATACACTTGCCGGCTCGCTGTTTATGCTCGTCGCTATTATTTGGCTCGGGCTTGAGGCAGCAAAAGTCACAGGAGTCTTCACTACTGATTTAATGAAGCTTCTCGCGGTAAGTCGTTCGCTTCCACTTGATGTACAAAATTATCTGTTCTGGGCATTCGCACTTTCATTTGCTATTAAGGTGCCACTGTTCCCATTGCATACATGGTTGCCCGATGCCCACGTCGAAGCACCAACGATTGGTTCGGTTTTGCTTGCCGGAGTGTTGCTAAAAATGGGGACGTATGGTTTGATCAGGTTTAATCTTGGTCTGTTTCCGCAAGCAAGTATCAATAATGCTTCGATCGTCTCGACACTTGCTGTCATTGGGATAATCTATGGTGCCTTGGTTGCAATAGTCCAGACTGATATTAAAAAATTGATCGCCTATTCATCGGTCACACACATGGGCTTTATCGTATTGGGTATTTTTTCGATGACACGCGAAGGTTTGCAGGGTGCAACGATACAGATGATCAATCACGGACTTTCGACCGGAATGCTCTTTATGATGTTTGGTATGATGTATGAGCGCAAGCATTCACGACAAATTTCTGATTACGGTGGTGTGGCAAAGATCACTCCGTTGTTTGCAATTTTCTTTGCAATCGCAATGCTTTCGAGTGTAGGTTTGCCGGGCTTGAATGGTTTTGTGGGCGAGTATCTGACATTGATGGGTGCATTCCAATCAACAGTGCTTCATTCATGGTGGTATTCAATTCTTAGCTCGACAGGTGTTATCCTTGCTGCGGTGTATTTGCTATGGATGTATCAGCGGTTTATGCTCGGACCTGTTACACATGAATCAAATCGCTCACTGAAAGATCTTTCTACCCGTGAGATTGTCTCGTTAGTACCACTGGTGATCTTTATGATTTGGATCGGTATTCGCCCGATGAATTTTATGAATGTGACAGCTTCGAGTTTGAATGCACTTTCCGATAGCTTGACAGGGAAGACCGAACAACCTAAAAGTGACTATCAAATGGTAGCACCAAAAGTGATCGTCAAATAAACAACGAACATTATCACTTGTGAACTATAACGATTTTATAGCAGTACTTCCACTCATTATCCTTGCCATGACAGGTTTGGCAGTAATGATGTGGGATGCTTTTGAAAAAGTACCATCACGGTCGCCGTTGCTGCTCACCGTTGTCGGGGGTATGGGGGCGATCGTTGCTGCGGTTGCAAATCTTACGGCTGCTCCTGTTATTGCATTCGGTGGTTTATTCTTTTCAAACACTTATACCGGTTTCTTTACAATTATCTTTTCTGCGGCGGCTGTTCTTTCAGCTTTGTTGTCTGAGCAGTTCCTTAAAGAACGAGAAATGATAATTGGCGAATACTGCGCACTCATATTATTTTCTGTTTGCGGAATGGTAATGATGGCATCAGGCGCAAACCTGATCGTCACGTTTCTTGGACTTGAGACGATGTCAATTGCGTTCTATGTGCTTGCCGGAATTTTCCGTAAAGAAGAAAGCTCGAACGAAGCCTCACTAAAATATTTCTTGCTCGGATCATTTGCGACGGGTTTCTTTTTGTATGGCATTGCGTTGGTGTATGGAACAACCGGCACGATGAACCTGGCGGAGATTCGCACTATCATGCTTGGTCTTGCACCGAAACCTGCGGCGACTTATAGCTCGCTACTCCTCACGCTCGGAATGTTATTTATAATTGTTGGATTGGCTTTCAAAGTTTCGGCATTTCCATTTCATCAATGGGCTCCTGATGTCTATGAAGGTTCACCAACAGTCGTTGCGGGCTTTATGTCAACTGCCGGTAAGACCGCCGCTTTCTCATCGTTTATCTTATTGTTTCCTTACGCATTGCTGCCGACTGCTGCCGTGCATTTGGGTAGCGAAAAAATTCAGATAGTGCTTGCAATTCTCGCGGCGTGTTCGATGCTTTATGGCAATATCGTCGCTGTTTCGCAAACACGAATCAAACGAATGTTGGCATATTCAAGCATTGCACACGCGGGGTATATGTTGCTTGGTGTTTCTGCATTAAATGAGAATGGTATCACCGGCGTGGCGATCTATTCTGCTGTATATATATTGATGCAAATCAGTGCATTCGGTATTGTCTCTGTTCTTGAGAAATCTGACGGGAATGGATTTGAACTTGAAGATTATGTTGGACTTTCAAAACGTCGCCCGTGGTTAGCATTTCTATTGGCGATCATTATGCTTTCACTTGCAGGTATTCCACCATTTGCAGGATTTTTCGGAAAGTACTATTTATTCCTTGCCGCTATTAATGCCGGAATGGTATGGCTTGCAATTGTCGGAGTCGTATCAAGTATCATCGCGTCATATTTTTATTTACGAGTGATCGTGCTGATGTACTTTCGCCAAGCGAACGACCAAGTCGAAGTATCTGTACCCGAAAAAATCAATACATCATTTGTGGCGATTGCCTTTGCCGTTGCTGCATTACTCGTTCTGGGTATTTACCCTTCACTTCTTATTAATACGATCGGCTATCTTTTTCGATAGGAAATCCGCTCGGCTGTATATATATGCTCCCAATACTCAACTCAGACGAATCTCGTGCTTATGATCTATTTCTCAGCAAGAATGTCGGGATACCGTCACTGGTCTTGATGGAGAATGCCGCTCGTGGTGCAGTTGCAACTGTGCGCGAATGGCTTGGAGATACGCCATCAAAATCGGTGCTGATCTTTTGTGGCAAAGGGAATAACGGCGGCGATGGGCTTGCACTTGCACGTTTGTTAATAGAACAAGGAATAGCGGCGTATGTTGTACTGACGTCCAAACAATTATCAAAAGAAGCAACGCATCAACTCAATATCCTCAAGAAACTTATTACCCCTGAACATATTATTTCTTTCCCCTTTCGAGACGATCATTTTCTTTCACATCTGAATCTCGGAATAATAGTTGATGCACTTTTGGGCACAGGCGCAGAAGGGAAGTTGAAAAAGCCATACGTTGAAGCAGTGCTTACAATAAACGGATTGCAAAAAATGACGGGCGCAAAAGTACTTTCGCTCGACGTGCCTACAGGGATGAATTCGGATTCGGGTGAGATCGAAACAGTCATTGCCGGTAAACCTGTTTGCGTTTTTGCCGATCGAACAGTAACAATGGGTACTTTGAAGCAAGGTTTCTTTCAAGGCTTTGCTCCGGATTTTACCGGTGAGATCGCCATTTCATCCCTCGGTGCTCCTGCGCCTGAAGATACTGAAGTATCATTGCTTCAGGAGGAAGATGTTATTTCGATCAGACCTTCACGTTTCCTTACCGTTTCAAAATACGATCAAGGTTATGTGCTTTCAATTGCCGGATCGAAAGGGATGAGTGGTGCGGCAGTAATGAGTGCAAAGGCAGCACTCAAATCAGGCTGTGGATTGGTGACTGTAGCAACAGTCGATTCGGAGCGCGCTATCGTTGCATCATCAATGCCTGAAATAATGACGGCAACTCTTGATGCGGACTCAGAAGGTGCACCACAAAAAAATGCACTTAAACATATCGCATCTCATCTTCAAAAAGCGGATGTTGTGTTGCTTGGTCCCGGTATTCGAAATACTGTGGAAAGTAATGCAATGATGCTCGAAGCATTTCGCACCATTGAGCAGCCTCTTGTTGCCGATGCCGGAGCACTTGGTGCGCTTGTCGGAAATCTTTCGGTTCTCAAAAAAAGAAAGTCAGTGACGGTCCTTACTCCTCATGCCGGCGAAATGTCACGAATACTTGGGATCAGTCGTGATGAATTAGAAATTGATCGCATTGCAATTGCCTCGCATTTTGCTCGCGAGTATCGCTGCACCCTTGTCTTGAAAGGTGCACCGACGCTCATTGCGCTACCAAACGGAAAAGTATTTGTTAATTCAACGGGCAACCCCGGCATGGCAACAGCCGGAAGCGGCGATGTACTTGCAGGGATGATCGCGGGGATCCTTGCCCAAGAAACAGCCGAGCCTGAAGGTGCGGTGCTGTTTGCAGTATTTTGTCATGGTCGCGCAGGGGATATTGCGGTGATTGAAGGCTCGATGCAGTCGCTTGTCGCCGGTGATATTATTGATTCATTACATACCGCTTTTAATCAATTACAAGTAACGTGATCTCTCCTGTCTTACGCAAAGAACTTCGCATCGAACTCCGCAGCCGTTATGGTACGAGCGCGGTGGTGATGTTCTTGCTGGTGACAGTGGTGACGATTGCATTCGCGGCTCCCGGTGAATTGATCCCCCCGCCATTAATGAGCGCATTCTTTTGGATTACTGTTTTTTTTGGGACAATGACAGGTCTCTCTCGATCATTTGTCAGCGAAGAAGAGCGTGGCACTGCACTTCTGCTCAGACTTTACGCAAAACCTGAATCAGTTTTTTGGGGGAAGTTTATTTATAACTTACTGCTGAGTTTATCACTTGCCTTTACTGCCGTAATCATTTTCGCATTTTTTTTCGAGGATTTTGTCGTCCGTGATTATGCAATGTTCTCGTTGCAATTGTTGCTTGGTATTGTCGGAACCGCAGGAATAGTGACGATACTTTCTGCACTTGTTGCTCGTGCGTCACAAAAAGGAGCGTTACTGCCGGTGCTGGCAATGCCGGTCTTGTTTCCATTGGTCATAGCAGTAACCGATGCGACAACGATTACCATGGAAAATGCTTCGTCGTGGGTGGCAGTTCGCGGAGATATTCTTGTGCTTTTTTCGTTTGATGTTGCACTGATACTGATCAGTTATGTGCTTTTCAATTTTATTTGGCGCGATTGAAAATTATACGCAATCCTATCGTTCTCATTGTCTTTGCTTTGTGCTTCGGCACCAGCATTTTTTTGTCGTTCTCGACACCGGTTGCCGGTGGGTTTCGCGATACGGCAATGTTGATGATGCTCGGAGTTACCAGTCAAACTCCGGTTGCTCTTACACTTGAGCAAAAAATATCTGATAGTGCTTCAATCTCGACCTATCGGGCAAAAGATCGTTTCGATCTTGAACGTACGCTCCACGTCTCAAATAATTTTGCACTCCAATCAGGCATGACAGTTGTCGGCGAATGCTCATTTGCTCCCGGTGATAGTTCATTTACACTCATAAATGTTCAGCGTGTTAATCCAGCAATGATTTTTCCGCTGATTCAAGGTCTTGGCGAACTTGGCAGGAACATCTTGTTCCATGTACCGATGTCTTTTATTGCTTTTATTGCATTTTTGGTGGGTACATTCTATTCTATTATATTTTTGCGAAAAGGAAATCTGAAGTACGATCTTCATGCACGTGCCGCGAGTAGTTTAGGTTTGATGTTTACCACACTTGCAACGGTGACCGGAAGTATTTGGGCAAGATTTTCTTGGGGGAAATTTTGGGATTGGGACGAGCCACGTGAGACATCAATTCTTGTATTACTCTTGATCTACGTTGCCTACTTTCTGCTTCGGTCACTGCTCGAAGACACCGAAGAAAAGAAAGCTCGCCTTGCGGCAGTGTATAATATTATCGCCTTCGCGACAGTGCCGTTTTTGATGTTTGTGTTGCCGCGTATTACTCGGAGTTTGCACCCCGGCTCGGGCTCGGAGGCTCCGGTGATTAATCTTTCAGGGAAGACACATATTGACCCATCATTTTCAATGTTCTTATGGATAAATGTTGTCTGTTTTGCAATTTTATTTTTTATCCTAAAAGATATTTATATCCGTATCGAGACTATTCGTCAACAACGCGAGCCTAATTACGATTAATTTATGGACTTCCTTCAACACAATCCACTCTATGTCGTTGCGATAATCGCTGCAGTAATTTGGGCAGGGATATTTATTTTTGTACTGAGACTTTCGATGAAAGTTACGAAACTCGAACAGGGGAAGTAGGATGCCTGTCGAGCGTTTTTCCTACTGTTTTAACTTGTTGAATAGGGGTCTCACCTTGTTTTTGCGCATTTCGATTCTTCGGCGAACCGCACCCCCAAGACCCGTGTTTTAGTGTGCGTAACTCATTCCTATTCATGAAAACAAAACATATTATAGCACTGGTTGTTGCATTACTGTTTATTGGTGTAGCAGCATTTGCGTTAGTTGACAATAAGATCGACTATTCTGATTTTGCGTCCGCTCAAGAATCAGGGAAGCGAGTTCAAGTCTCCGGCTCTTGGGTCAAAGAGCAATCATCGAATTACGACTCAAAGACCAACACATTTACATTTGTGATGAAAGATCACAATGGCGTCGCAATGCCTGTTCGTTATGTCGGCTTAAAACCAAATAATTTTGAGACAGCACCATCTGTTGTTTGTGTAGGTAAGGTTGATGGCGGTGTATTTACCGTAAGCGACATTCAGACAAAATGTCCGTCGCGATATGAAGGTAACGAAGCAGCCAAATAGGATATAAAGCATTTTCAATTTTCAGAAAGATAGAAATGATCGGTGGAATTGCAATGGCGGTCGTACTGGCGGCAACTCTGGTTGCATCTGTCTTGTACGTGCTTGTCGCAAGGGGACGGACTGAACTCTTAACTGCGGCACGAATCACTACCCACGTTGCTATTTGGGCTCAATTCATCGCCGCAGGAACCCTCCTCTATCTCATTTTTAATTACCGCTTCGATATAAACTATGTGTATGAGCATGTCTCGCGCTCACTGTCGAAGCCATTGCTTTTCGCTTGTTTTTATGCATCTCAAGAAGGCAGTTTTATGCTGTGGGCATTACTGACAGCAATTGTTGCGATCATTCTCATTCCGTACGCACAGCGACAACGATACGAAGCCCCGGTGATGGCGGTCTATCTTGCGATCTTCGCATTTTTGGCGGTGATGCTTGTAGCAAAGAGTCCGTTCGAGACAATTTATTCCGCTCACCCCGGGCAAGCCCTGGCAGGTTTTATTCCACTTGACGGTAAAGGGTTGAACCCGTCACTTGAGAATCTTTGGATCGTTATTCATCCTCCGATGCTCTTTACGGGGTTTACATTACTTGCAGTTCCGTTTGCTTTTGCTATAGCGGGGCTTTTCAAAAAAGATTTTCAGGGTTGGGTAACGACTTCACTTCCTTGGACACTTGCGGCGGGTATGATCCTCGGTTTTGGAATTATGCTCGGCGGGTTTTGGGCTTACGAGACACTCGGATGGGGTGGATATTGGGGCTGGGATCCTGTAGAAAATGCCAGTTTGCTTCCGTGGCTAATCACCGTTGCCGGTACGCATACGATGCTGACACAAAAGCGAACAGGTGGTCTTATAAAAACGAATATCGGTGTTACATTGCTTGCATATTCGATGGTGTTGTATGCGTCATTTCTCACACGCTCCGGTGTTCTTGGCGATGCGTCAGTTCATAGTTTTGCTGATCCCGGAAATTTAGCATTTACATTGTTGGTCATCGGATTGACAGTGTTTGTCGGCGGCTCACTGATTATTTTCCTCTGGCGATGGGCAGCGATGAATGTTATTAGCAAAGATTATAAAATTATTTCACGTGAAACAGGTTTGTCAATAGGGTCTGCTATTCTTGGAGCTTCGGCGCTGGTTGTTTTTATTGGGACAAGCGCACCGCTTGTTTCGAAAAAAGTGGATATCAGTTTCTATGGGAATCTCCATCTGCCTATTGCTATTGGTTTGCTGTTAGTAAATGGTCTTACACTCACGCTAAAATGGCGCCAAGCCGGAGTTGTCGAAATGCTTCGCAAATCGGCTCTTAGTTTGGGACTTGCGGTGTTGGGGGGTATTGGGCTATATCTCTATGGTCTCCATGATCTTGAATACCTCGCCGTAGCAGTATGCGCATTGTTCTCGCTCTGTATCAATATTGAAATAGCGTTTGGATTATTCAAGGGGAAACTTTCAATTACGATTGATAATAACGGTGCCACTGCACAAACTCGAATACTGAGTGCATTGAAATGGAGTTTTGTTATTGGCTTCCTCGGATTGATCCTTGTATCGGGTGGTGATTATTATAAATTCGGCGATATTATTCTTGGTGGCGTTTTATACTGGCTTGCATTTTTTTTGATGGTCGCTTGTGCATTTATGATTTTTGGTGCACCAACATTTACTCTTGACAAACGTTTTATTGGGGCGTACGTTGCTCACGCCGGCATTGCCGTTTTTATTCTCGGTGTCGTGGCAACGACTCGGTATGAGAAAAAAGAATTTATTAAACTTGTGCAAGGCACGAAAATGAGTGCTTTTGGTGAATATACAATTAGTTATGATTCGACGGTCATTACTCCGCCCGAGAATTATTATTATGTCGTAAATGTCCGCGATAAGAATGGCGAAGTTACGCAAGCGAGACCGTTATGGTTCTGGACGGCATTTAATAATCATACATCCCCAATCGCTAATCCGGGTATTCTGAAGTACGGCTCACGAGATGTGTACTTTACGGTTGCCGAGACCAATAGTATTGGCGGAATGCCTTATGACTCTTTAGTAAAAGGACAGGTGGTGCCGTTGTTCGATGGGAAGAAGCAATTAAAATTTATTGATTTTGATTTTCCACCTGAAGAGCGTGCGAAGATGGTTTCGGAACAAGCATTCCGTGTCAAGGCAAGCGTCGAAATTTATGATCCAAGCGATAAAAATATTCCGGTTGTTCCGCTGGTCTTATCGGTGACGAGAAACTTAAAGACCGGAGAAGCAAAGCAAGAAGATGTCGTGATTCCGAACACGTCGTATCACGTTCAACTCGCACTCTTACGCCCTAACCTTGAAGATAGGACAAAATCTAAGATCATCATTGCAAGTTTTGACGAACACAACCCGCCACCGCCATTGAAGGATGTTATTACCGTTGAAGCATTTATTAAGCCATATATTAATATGGTGTGGGCAGGTATTTTGATTGTTGTCGTCGGTTTTTATTTTAGTGTGATTCGTCGTCGTCGTGAAGCACTTGTCGCCATCGGCAAAGCGGAAGTAGCGTACGAGAAGATTCTGGCTTTGCATGCACCAAATGATTCATTAAAGGCGCCGTTGTCGGGTTCACGGAACACTGCTTCTTCAACGAAGAAAACTGTTTCATAGGCGATATAGTGTTTCTTTGTTTGGGGTTGTCATCAATCGTGAATACTATTTCCTTATGCTTGAGACGATCTACACTTTCAGAATAGAAAAATTTTCGTTATAGGATTCAATTTTCTCAGACCAGACCAATGACCAATATCATTACGACGTTTGAAGCAGCAAAAAAAACCGCTCTCGAACTCGGACTCACTGAAGATGAATATACCAAGATCATTTCAATATTAGGTGACCGTATTCCAACATATACCGAGCTTGGTATTTTCTCAGTGATGTGGAGCGAACATTGCTCATACAAGAATAGCATTACTCTTCTAAAAACTCTGCCTCGCAGTGGAAAGCGCTTGCTTGTTGATGCCGGCGAAGAAAATGCAGGACTCGTTGACATCGGTGGTGGTCTTGCAG
>JANYDV010000314.1 GCA_025363505.1 Bacteroidota bacterium | reverse complement strand
CGAATAGCAGAGAGTATTTCAGGAGAAGTGTAACAATACAAGTGGAATGAAGTTCTTCACGTCAGATCATTATACTATCCAAAACACTTATGCGTCATTTCTATAGAATTGTGCTTCTTTTGGTAACATTATCGCTTGCAGTTGGGTCAGTTATTGCACAACCCAAAACTGATCTTGGTCGCGATTTTTGGTTTTGTATTCCGCAGAACTTTGATCGGACTTTGGAGAGTACGCGATTTTTCTATATCTATATTACACCTTCAGCGAATACGACGATTAATGTTCAAATTGGTGTAAATCCGATAATAACAAGACTTGGAACTGCTTATCAGACAATTGCACTTTCTTCGCTACCGCCGAATATTGAAATATCGAAAAGTGCGGAGTTACAGAGTAGCGGAGTTGTTGAAGCAAACAAAGCCATTCACGTATGGTCGGATGATGCCGATCTCTCAGTATCATTTCTCTCGAGTGCTCCTTACACGAGTGATGGTATGTATTGCATTCCGACAATTGGTTGGGGGAAGCAGTATGTAATAGCATCTTATAATTCATTCATTGTAGACCCAAAACTTGCTTTTCTCCCTTCTGAATTCACCGTTGTTGCGAGTCAGGATAATACGACAGTAACAATAACTCCGTCGGCAGATATTAAAACAGACGACTCGGTGCTGGTTATTGCTCACCCAAAAGGAAAGCCATATAGTGTGACGCTGAATAAAGGCGAATGCGTTCAGTACCAAACAGGAGGTGTTCCCGTCGAAGGTACTGATTTGAGCGGTACTTTGATTTCTTCCGATAAACCCATAGGAGTAGAAGGCGCATCTGTTTGCCCAAATATCCCTACGTCCGATCCGTCATGCGACCACATTTTAGAAATGCTCCAGCCTATACGTTCATGGGGTAAGCAATATCTTACTGCTCCATTTGCCGGCAGGAAATTTGGCGGTGATGGGTTTCTTATTGCCGGGTCAAAAGAAAATCAAATTATCAATAGAAATGGGGCTATGGCTCAAGTATTGAATAAGCAATTTGATATTGCCTATCTGTATGATATTTCTGAAGTCTCGAATTGGACAAGTGATGCACCATTTATGCTTGTGCAATATGTTTTGGGTTCTACACACGCAGCTCCATCAACATCAAATCGTAACGTCGGTGACCCTGCAATGCTCGTCATTAACTCGGCAGAGCAGTTCACCAATCAATTACTATTTTCAATTCCTTCCCAGATTTCAAGCTCAGGTCAGGCTAATTATACGAATTATTTAACAGTGATTAGTCCGAGAGCGCACCACGATTCGTTGCTTCTTGATGGCAAGCATGTCGGGAGTTGGAGCAATGTGCTAAGTTCAAAAAAATATAACATAGACTCGACTTGGGAAGTAATTCAAGCTACATTCAAATCAAACTTAGGTGAAGGAGCACACGTCCTGACTTCGGATAGCGTCATTGGTGCTTATATCTACGGCTTTTCAACCGATAATAGCTATGCGATGTCTTGTGGTCTTGGCACGAAGACTATTAACGGACTTGAAACATCTGTTCGAGAGCATCTGCCAGTCAATTTTGGTTTTAGTGCGGAGGCTATTACTCCGAATCCTCTTATTGGCAACTACAAACTCATTGCTCGTTATACTCTCCAATCCCAAGCACCGCTTCGTTTGGAGTTGTTTGATCAATTAGGGAAGAGTGTGGCGGTGCTGCTCTCATCTGATCTGCATCCCGAAGGTACTTTCGAGAAGCAGATTACATTGCCATCTGATTTAGCAACCGGCAGTTATTACTATAGATATATTTGTGGTTCGACCCACATCAGCGGAAAGCTGGTGATTGCGAAATAGAAAGTTAAATTGCCGTAATTTTGTAATTGTAACAATTGTAAAATTATGGCTACACTATTTCTGACAGGTTCATCGGGCGGTCTGGGACGTGCGATTCGTGGTTTTTATCTTGACAAAGGCTGGAATGTCGCAGGCTTCGATGCCTTTGATGATAATTTTAAGCATAACAAATATAGCTTTGATACAATTGATAGCACCAATGAAACGTCGGTTGATACCACATTTAATACCGCTTCGCTCAAATTTGGAATACCTGATCAATTAATAGCGACCATTGGTGGTATCAAACCACCTGTGAATTTCGATGAAATGACATTCCTCGACTTTCTGAGAGTAGTAAATTTGAATCTTGTTTCGACCTTCGTTTGTGCCAAAGAAGCGGTGAAGTTAATGAAGCCTGTTGGTAAAGGCTCGATAGTGACGATTGGTGCTGATACTGCGCTTCATCCCGAACCCCAAAAAGCGGCATACATCGCCGCGAAAGCATCGGTCATTGCCTTTACCCAAGCCATAGCCGAAGAGACAAAAGACTACGGAGTGACGGCAAATTGTCTCATCCCAAAAGTGATTCATACCAAAGCTAACGAAGAATGGGGAACACCTGAGGAAATCAAACGTTGGACTATACCGGAGGACATCGCAGCGATGTGTTTTTTCCTCGCTTCCGATGCAGGCAAGGCAGTCAACGGAGCGCAAATCCGATTGCCGAACAAAGCCTAATTTCGCAATCTCAATATTATTAAGTTTATATAAACTATGTCATTAAAGGAACGAGTTACAGCAGAACTTACGGCATCAATGAAAGCAGGAGATAAACTCAGAACCGAAACCCTTCGAGGAATTCGTGCTTTGGTGCTGGAGTTTGAAAAGAGCGGAGCAGGCAGAGAAATGAATGCCGAAGACGAATTGAAAATGTTAATGACCGCTGCAAAAAAACGACGCGAATCCATTGATATTTATTCGAAGAACAACCGACCCGAGCAAGCAGCAAAAGAACAGGCTGAACTCGAAATTATCACCGAGTATCTGCCAAAACAGCTTTCGCAAGAAGACATCGAAAAACGTGTGGCTGAGGTTATTACCGAAACAGGTGTTAGCGGTCCTGCAGAGATCAACAAAGTCATTCCGATTTTGATGAAAGAAATGAAGGGCAAAGCCGACGGCAAGCTTATTCAAGAAATCGTGAAGAACAAATTAGCGGCGATGGCGGGGTAATGATACTTGATCTTGTTATTGGGTTAGTATTAGCACTTGCCGTTTGGCGCGGATGGCGACGAGGGATGATCGAGATCATTGCCTCGTTCTTGCTTTTGCTTGTGGCAATGTTTATTGCTTCGATGTTTGGTACTCAAGTTGGCGATTCTCTGGGCAACAGCGGATACTTAAGACCGATCTTCGGCTTCTTTATCGTGTTTATCGTTTTAATGATCGTCGGCTCGTTTATTATTAAGAAGATCAAACCCAAACGTGGAGTCATTTCATTTTTTGATCGAATCTTCGGAGCTGTATTTTCGGGACTCAGAATGCTATTGATCGTCGGGCTTGTCTGTGCTTTTTTCCGACTCTTCCAACTTCCATCAGCAGCCACGGTTAATAGCTCGAAGATCTATCCGACTATACTTACAATTACCTCAAATATCGCAAGCCAGCTAAAACCGCTTACGTCAAAATTATCGGAGGGTGTGTTCGATGACACACCACCTCCGTCGCATTAACAAATGGACGAACAACAAATAGACCAATCAACAAGAGAGCTTGAGCAAGTACGCGATCAATTTTTGCGTTCGATACCCAGACCATTTCGTATCGCCGCCGAGAAACTCGAATTTCATATCATTCTCGAATCGCATTTGCGCTTTATCTCGTCACCACTTGGTCGTGGTGCCATTATTAAAGAGCTAGTTCCGAGTTTAGACAAAGCGAAGATCGAACAATCATATCTTGAGATTGACGAACTTCGCGATCTGATTGCCGGTGGCGATACGCCATCATACTCCGGCATCGCTGATATTCGCAACACCTTGCACAAAGTGGAGATCGAAGGCAGCACGCTCTATCTTGATGAAGGCTTACCGCTGGTTTCATCATTAAAGTCAATGCGTTTGCTTCGCGATTTTTTTGCGAAGCGAACAAAAGCGGCGCCGACACTATGGCGATCAGCAATTCATCTTTTCGAAGATCGCCTGCTCGAAATGGCATTCGATTCAGTATTCGATGAAAATGGAAACATTCGAGACAATGCCAGTGCCGAGCTTCATCGTATCCGCCGCGAGATTGTCAGTACCAGCGAGCGTCTGCGAAATAAATTAGTATCGCTGCTCAAGCGCTACAACGAAGACGATCTTATTCAAGAGCAGATCATTACCCAACGTGACGGACGTTCGGTGATTCCGGTAAAAGCAGAACATAAACGCCGTGTGCCCGGTATGATACATTCGGTGTCGCAAACAGGGCAGACTATCTATATTGAACCGAGCGAGACGATTGATCTTAATAACGAACTTCGCTCAATTGAATTTGCCGAACAGCGAGAAATTGACCGCATTCTAAGAGAACTCACCGACCGTCTTCGCGACTCGGTACATCCGATTCTTCGGTCGCTTGAAATTTGCGGACATCTTGAGTCGGTCTATGCAAAATCGCGTTTTGCAAATTCTATTTTTGCACTGACCCCACAATTAGTAGTGCAACGCTCGCCGCAAGAATTACAATTTACGTTGATCGAAGCACGACATCCGTTCTTGATCGCAAAGCTCGGCAAAGAAAAAACGATTCCATTTACTATTGAACTCAACAACGATCAGCACACACTTGTCCTGACAGGACCGAACGCCGGTGGGAAGACAGTACTGCTCAAAACGGTTGGGATGACGCTCTTGCTTGCCTATGCAGGCTTGCCGATACCGAGTGGTGAGGGTTCAATCATTCCGAGTATAGACGGTTTGTATGTTGACATAGGTGATTCGCAGTCAATCGCTGATGATCTTTCGACATTCAGTTCTCATATTCAATCGCTCAAAAATATTCTTGCTCAAGTCAATGAATATAGTGTCGTCTTGTTTGATGAAATTGGCAGTGGCACTGCACCCGAAGAAGGCGGTGCACTTGCAGAAAGTATTCTTGAGCACTTGACGAAGTTTGCAGGCTTTACGATCGCGACAACACACTATGGGCGTCTTGCCGGATATGCCGAAGCAGTAGATGGTGCGATCAACGGCTCGATGGAATTTGTGCAGACATCGCTCACTCCATCCTATCGTTTTCAAATCGGCATTCCCGGTTCCTCACACGCTTTTGAAATTGCTGAGCGATATGAAATGCCTCGCAATATCATCAAGCGTGCTCGAGAACTTGCCGGTGGGAAAACGAATCGCCTCGAACAGCTGATAAACTCGCTTGCCGAAAAAGAACAAGAACTTTCGGTTCGGCGACAGGAGATCGAGCGCGAACTTGGCAAAGCGCAGTTCGAAAAATTTGAATACGAACGGAAAAATGAAGAAGTCACTTCCGAGCGAAAAAAGATTCTGACCAAAGCCTCGCTTCAAGCCGATGAACTCTTGACAAAAGCCAATAGCTTTGTCGAACGTGCAATTCGTGAAGCCCGAGAAGCGGCTTCGCTTGATGCCATTCAAGATGTTAAGGACAATGCGCTCTCAGAACTTCGTATCAAGCAAAAGAAAGAGCTGAAAGAAATTACTCAGCTTATCGAAGCCAACACCGGCACCAGTACTGCCGCAGAAAAAATAAATACACCGCTTGCCATCGGTTCAAAAGTACGCTTATTCTCAAACCCGGGACAAACAGGTGAAGTATCGGCGATCAATGGCAAGGAAGCCGAAGTATTATTTGGGTCGATGAAGATGAAAGTCAAAAGCTCACAGCTTGAAGTGATCTCGAATGCCGAAGCCCGAAAAGTGGAGCGCAACCCGATCCAAAAAACCGGAACGTACTTTGATGAAATGATCAAACCCCGTATTGATTTGCGTGGAAAGTTTGGCGACGACGGCGTAATGGAGGTAGATAAATTTATTTCTGATGCTAATGCTCGTGGTATGGAAAAATTGGAAATTCTCCACGGCACGGGCACGGGAGCACTCGGGAGGAGAATCCATCAATATCTCAAGACAAATCCCGTCGTCGCAACGTTTAGATTTGCAGATCGCGAAGAAGGCGGGATGGGTGTAACAATTGTCGAATTAAAATAGGAGTGAGTATGATTCGATGTAGTACTGCTGTTTGTGTTTTGTTATTATTTTTCACAAATGTTTTTGCGTCGCGCAAAGATTCAACGATCACCACAAGCGATGGTGTCTCACTCGCAATCAGTTATTTCACTCCATCAACACCGATGCCCGCGAAGGGCTATCCGACGATCTTATGTGTTCACGGGTTTGGCGGTTCGCGTGATGATTATGCTTCGATTGCAACGCTCTACAATTCTTTCGGATATGTTGTCGTCACCTACACCGTTCGAGGTCAGGGAATTGGTGCGGCATCAGGAAGCCAATCGGGTGGATTGTTTAATTGGTTTACAGGTGATCGCGAGTTGAAAGATGTTGCAGAAATTTTAGGTTGGATGCGTACCAGAAAAGAAATTGACTCCGCACATATTGGTATGGAAGGTATATCACAAGGCGGCTTGACGACATGGGGTGCAGCGATCAATCGTTTGCCGATCAAATGCGCTGTCCCGATTATTGCGAATCCCAATTATGCTGATAATTTTATTAGCAATGGCTGTATCAATTATAATTTTACTGCGATATTAAATTATACCAAGTCATTTTCAAAGGTAAATTTAGGACCCTATATTAAAGACACTTTGCTTCCTGCATTGAGTGCTGATAACTATAATTATTCGCGTTCATTGTTGCTTGCTCGTGATCTAAAAAATCTTATTCCTTCGATAAATGTCCCGTTATTTTTGCAATGTGCTTGGTATGATCAATTGTTCGGCAGCAGTTACGATTTTGCCTGTTTCAATAATGTCAAAACTCCAAAAAAAATATTGATGTGGTCGGGAAATCACGGACTACCTCCAACTGCAGAAATCGAAAATATGCGTCGTACATTGACACTTCGTTTCTATCAGCGGTGGCTTAAAGAAGATACTTCCGAAACAATAATGTCGAAAGATTGGGAAGCACTATTCTTTGACCCTACTAATAGCTCCACGCTAGTGCTCAATGACACTTCATTCAAAGTAAATCAACTTAAACCAGTAATTGTGTCACGATTCTATCTTTATCCATCTGCTCAACTATCGGAATCGTTTCCAAAAGATTCTATGGTCCGTTCGATTAATTATATTCAGAACATTGGCAATGAATCTGTATCGTTTGACAGTGATCCATTTGATAGTAATTTTACAATGTATAGAGCGGGAGTGCATTTATCTTTGACTTCCACAGCGACACTATTCCAAGCAAACCCGATGCTTTACGATGTTGATGATACCGGAAAAACGGTTAACATCACCAGAGGCTTTTTTGAAGAACGCCCCAACGGACCACGTCCACCAACGCCTTTGCCGAGAGAGTTCGAATTGAATCCCCAATATCATACTTTCAAAAAAGGACATCGACTTCGTTTGGTGATCAAAGCAGGGATGCCTGTTTCTATTCCTGCAGATGAATTCGGACAATCGCCTTATCCACCTCAAGAGTCGGGGACGACATCTATCTATAGTACCAAATCATATCCGAGCTACGTCATTCTTTCGCCGGTAATTGTACTTCAGCCAAAAATCATTGATACAAACAATGCTGTCAAAGTTGTTGCAGATCAACAGAGGGCAATCAAGCCATCAATTGTTGTTTTCCAAGGTGAGGAGATACCCGTAGAAAATACTACCGGTGAAATACAATTATGTAATGCTTTAGGACAGAATGTGATGTATCAAAATGTCATAGATACCAGAACATTAGCTCCGGGAGTATATTTTCTCCGCGAGATAATGCAAAAGAGTGTGATGATACGAAAAATATTACTACTACCGACTCGATGAATAAACTTCAGACTATACTTATTGCCAATCGCTCCGAGATTGCTCGTCGTGTGATTCGGTCTGCACATGAGTGTGGGTATAACACGGTTGCAATCTGTTCGCCGCATGATGAAACAGCTCTGTTTGTTCGTGAAGCCGGTCGGTATGTAAACTTACTGGGCAATAGTCCGAGAGAATCATATCTCGACATTGCACAAGTAGTTGATGCGGCAAAAAAAATGAGTGCTGATGCGGTGCATCCCGGGTATGGTTTTTTGTCGGAGAATGCCGAGTTCTCTGAGATTTGTATGAAAGAGGGAATAACATTTATTGGTCCTACCCCTGAGGCGATTACTTTGCTTGGCGATAAAACATCGGCAAGAATTTTAGCGGGAAAACTTGGCGTCCCCACTCCGAGCGGAACAACGGTGGCACTGGCGAGTGCCGAAGAAGCAATTGCCATTTCAAATAAAATCGGATATCCTGTACTTCTGAAAGCCGCTGCCGGCGGTGGTGGCAAAGGTATGCGAGTGGTTGAGCGCGAAGAAGATATTGTCAGTTCGCTCGAACGCGCAAAAGGCGAAGCACTCAATGCATTTGGTGACGACCGTGTCTATGTTGAAAAATACATTTCGAGACCGCGTCATATCGAATTTCAAATACTTGCTGATAAGTATGGAAATGTTATTCATCTTGGTGAGCGCGAATGCTCTATCCAGCGCCGGCATCAAAAGCTTGTCGAAGAATCACCATCGCCGGTAATGAGCGAATCGCTACGCAAGGAAATGGGTGATGCAGCAATTTCACTGATACGTGAAGCAAAATACGATGGAGCAGGCACAGTTGAGTTTTTAGTAGATGAACACGGCAAATATTATTTTCTTGAAGTAAATACTCGCTTGCAGGTTGAACATCCCGTGACAGAGTTCGTGACTGGGTATGATCTCGTACGCGAGCAATTTAGCATCGCCGAAGGGAATGAACTTTCGATAAAACAATCGGATGTGGTAATGCGAGGACATTCTATCGAAGTGCGCATCCAAGCAGAAGATGTTTGGAGTGACTTTTTGCCAAGTCTCGGTACTATTAGTTATGTTCGACATCCCGGTGGGGCATTCGTGCGTAACGATAGTGCACTCTATCCGGGACTGGAAGTGTCGGGCTTTTATGATTCACTCCTTGCAAAATTGATTGTGTGGGACAATACTCGTAACGGCGCAATCAACAGAATGAAACGAGCGCTTGAAGAAATGAGAATTGTTGGTGTTTCGACTACTATTCCGTTTGCGCGATTCGTGATGGAAAACAAGACATTCCGTGACGGAACACTCTCGACGGCGTTTGTAGGGGAAGAGTTTAGTCCTGAGATCAGTCAGAAGCTCTACCAAGAATATATTGACAAGTTTACCCCAGCATTTCTGGCGGCGAAGAACGAGTTGAATGAGAAAAAAAATAGAATTGTGTTTGTTTCGTAAGAAAGAAATTTATGCACCACGAAATTGAATGTAAGTGGAAAGGGAAGATGGAGTTTGAGGGGATGATCAATGGACATTCTATCACCATTGATGCAACGCCAGCTGGTGGTGGCGAAAATCATGGACCGTCACCGAAAATATTGCTTCTCTTATCAGCGGCGGGCTGCACAGGGATGGACGTCATACCGATGCTCGAAAAAATGAGAGTTCCGATTACAGGTCTTAACATCCGTGCCGTTGCTGATGGCACCGATGTTGATCCTAAAGTATATACGATGATGAAAATCATCTATGAATTTAGCGGCAACAACCTCAATGAACACCGTGAAAAACTTGAACGTGCTGTTTCTCTTTCACAAGAGAAATATTGCGGGGTGTCGGCGATGCTTTCAAAAGCCATGGAAATTACAACCGAGATCGTGATCGCATAACTACTATAGTATCGTCATCATTTTACATTGACGAAAGGTGCCCCTCGATGTTTCGACGGTGAGTTGATAGATATATCCGCCCGATGTAAGTGTAGAATTTAAGTCTTGTTTGTTAACAATAGCTTGTTGTTCTCCGGGTACTACCGCCATACAGAAATGAGTTTCACGATGACGACCAGATTAGCTTTTCACGATCGTAAACTCGACGCGTCTGTTTTGCGATCGGGTTTCTTCAGTATCATTTTTTACGAGTGGTTCGTTTTTACCGTAACCTTTTGAAGTAAGACGTTTTGGATCGATTCCTTTACTGACAAAATATGTCAGTACGGATTTAGCACGGTTTGTCGAGAGAGCCATATTATATGAATCACTGCCAACATTATCGGTATGCCCTTTGATTAAGATTTGAATGTTGGGGTTGTCGTTCAAAAAGGTAACGACTCGGTCAAGCTCCGCGTATGAATCCGCTTGAAGATCCCATTTAGCTGTTTCAAAAAAAATATTATTGATGCGTATGGTTTGATGTAGTTCGATCGGTGCAAGATATAAATCTTTATTTATCTCGGTATATTCATTGATTTGCAATGCATCAACATTTGCATTTACACTCACAAAGCCGGGTGCTTCTGCGCGAAAGCCATATTTGTTTCCGGCTGGAAGGACAATCTTATATGCACCGTCATTGGCATTAGAAAGTGCAATGCCTGCATCACCATTTTTTGAAAGTACTTCATAGTGGATACTCGAAGCCAGTGGTTGTTTCGTTTTCTGATTATATACATGACCACTCACAAGAATAACAGGTTTTGGTCTCAATGACTCTGCAAGTTTGATACGGTATATATCCTCTTTGCCAAACCCACCGCTCAGTGCTGAGACAAAATATGCATAGTCGCCTTTTGCTGAGAGTGAGTAATAAGCATCAAAGCCGGGTCCATTAATTTGAGGTCCTAAATTAATTGGTTTCGACCAATGTCTCCAACTTTCATCAAGCCGATGAGAAACAAAAATATCCCGTCCGCCATACCCGCCATAACCGTCACTGGCAAAGTACAACGTTACTCCATCGGATGCGAGAAATGGACTTGCATCTTTAGAAGTAGTGTTGAGTTCAGAACCGCAATCAATCGGCTTTGTCCATGACCCATCACTATTGAGAAAGCTAACATAAATATCACGTTCACCGATAGTGGAATCGCCTTCGATAGACATTAAAATCTCGCGCCCGTCATTTGCGAGACAAAAATCTACATACTTACTTTTGTTATTAAAATCTTTAATATCAATTGGCTGAGGAGTTGACCACCCTTCGTTAGTACGATGTGATATTGATGCCCCTTGAGAAACAGAGCCGTCGCTATTATAACGATTACTCAGGAGTATGGTGTTGCCATCGGGGGAAATGGATTGAACGGCGTTGTTAGAAGCATTTGAAATTGGTTTGCCAATATTTTTTGCGTTTGACCATGAGCCATCACTTTGAAGAGTGGAAAACCAAACATCTTGATCTGCGCCCGGACCTAAATTTTGTGGGTGACCTTCTCGAATAAAAAAGAGCGTATTGCCATCGGGTGAAATGACAGGGCGAAGCTCGGTGTAGGTTGTATTGATATTTGCGCCAAGATTCTCTGCTGTTGGTTCGTTTTGCGCGGCTGCGCTCTGTACTAAAAAAAATGCCAGTATACAAATGGTGTTAGCAATTTTTTTCATTTTTCTGATTTTCCAATTATCGATGGATGTAAAAAATATGAAGCATACTTCTTCGAGATCTCAGAAATTACTCCACCGTTACAGACTTTGCGAGATTTCTTGGTTGATCAACGTTCGCGTTTCGCGCGGTTGCCATATAATATGCCAGTAATTGCAACGGCACGACCGAAAGAATGGGGATCAGCATTGGCAAGGTGTTTGGAATATAAATAACGTGTTCGGCGATGTGGGAAATCTCTTGGTCGCCTTCGGTTGCAATGGCAATTAGTTTGCCACCTCGTGCACGGACTTCCATGATATTCGAGACGACTTTTTCATAAACATCGTCTTTTGGTGCGACAATCACGACCGGCATATTCTCATCGATGAGCGCGATAGGACCGTGTTTCATTTCTGCCGCGGGATATCCTTCGGCGTGGATATAAGAAATTTCTTTCAGCTTGAGTGCACCTTCGAGAGCAACAGGATAATTGTAGCCGCGTCCGAGATAAAGGAAATGGTCAGCGTCCTTAAATTCGGCAACAATCTGTTTGACCATTGCTTCACAACTTTCGAGTAAGGTCGCGATCTGATCGGGAAGGGCAGTGAGTGCTCGGATATATTCCTTGCCATCGACGACAGACAATCCTTTCATTCTGCCAAGCATTATTGCCAGCAACGCCAGCACCGTAACTTGTGAGGTAAATGCTTTGGTCGAAGCCACACCGATTTCAGGCCCGCAATGGGTATAGAGCACGCCGTCCGATTCGCGGGCCAGCGTACTGCCCACCACGTTCACAATCGAGACGACTTTCGCTCCCTTTTCCTTCGCTTCACGGGCAGCAGCCAATGTATCTGCCGTCTCGCCAGACTGCGAGATCGTAATAAAGAGATCGTCCTTCCCGACCAGCGGATCGCGGTAGCGGAATTCGCTGCCGATATCGACCTGCACCGGCGTACGCACCATCTCCTCCAAGAGATATTTCCCCACCAGTCCCGAGTGCCATGAGGTACCACAGGCGACGATCCAGATCCGTCCGACGGCGGCAAATTCTTTCGGCGTCAGTCCGATATCCGGCAGGTCCGCCTCGCCGGTGTCATAAGAATAGCGCCCCCGCATCGTATCGAGAATCGTCTGCGGTTGTTCGTGAATCTCTTTCAACATAAAGTGCGGGAATCCGCTCTTTTCTGCCGCGGAGGCATCCCACGTAATCTTGGTCGGCTTTCGCTTAACAGGATGTCCCTCGATATCGGTAAAATGGATCTCACTCGCCGTCACGACTGCCACATCGCCCTCTTCGAGGTAGGTCACGTCGCGGGTATGGGCCAGCATGGCCATGACGTCGGATGCGACGAAGGACGCGTTGGCAGTTTTTCCCACGACCAACGGACACCCGGAGCGCGCCGCGATCATGGTTCCCGGTTCCCGCTCCGAAATGACCGCAAGCGCATAACTCCCTCGGACATCCTTGGTCGCCGCTCGCACCGCCTCGGCCAGCTTCATGCCCTGCTGGAGATATTTGTCGATCAGATGCGCCACGACTTCCGTGTCTGTTTCCGAAT
>JANYDV010000313.1 GCA_025363505.1 Bacteroidota bacterium | reverse complement strand
GGAATCAGACTGTAACCGCCGGTATTAACGGGGCATTTTGGGGTCCGACATTGATCTTTAATAAAGGAGAGACCGTTCATTTGAAAGTACAGAATCATTTGAATGATTCGACCACTATTCACTGGCATGGGATGCATCTTCCTGCTGTAATGGACGGTGGACCGCATCAGATCATTCCGCCGGGTACGATTTGGCAACCATACTGGAAAGTGACAAATAGTGCCTCAACCTATTGGTATCATCCGCATCTACACGAACATACGCAAGAACATTTGACTAAAGGCATCGGTGGGTTTATCATCGTTCGTGATGCAGAAGAAGCTCTACTGCCATTGCCCCGAACCTATGGAGTTGATGACATTCCGATCGTACTGACGAGCAGAAGATTCGACGCTTCAAATGCTTTTGAATATGTCAATATTGCATATGGCGATTATATGCTTACCAATGGCACAATGAATGCGCAAGTCAATTTACCAAAACAATTTGTTCGCATACGACTGTTGAATGCAGAGATCGAACGTGCCTATGATCTTGGTTTTAGTGATAATCGTATATTCTATATCATCGGAAATGATGGGGGATTGTTGAATGCACCTGTCGCTGTCAAAAAAGTCAAGCTTCTGATTGGCGAGCGTATTGAGATACTGGTTGACTTGAGTAACGATGTGGTTGGTACAAGTCTCGATTTGAAAGCATTCAACTCCGGACAACCATTCGGTTTTCCGGGCGGTGAGCCTGCAACAAGTGGTCCCCTCGGGAGTTTACTTAATAATGCTGATTTTCCCGTGTTGCATATAAATATCTCAGCAACGACAGCAAATCCGATCACGACACTTCCTGCGACGCTGGTGAATAATACTTATTGGACAGCCGCTGATGCAACAGTAAGCAAGACTATCAACGTCACTGCCGGACAACCCGGAACAAACTTTACGCTTGATAACAAAGCATTTAGCTTGCCGGTGATAAACAAAACAGTAAATCTTAATAACATCGAAAAATGGACGATTACCAACAACAATGTCTTTGGTCATGCTTTCCATATTCACGATGTCGAGTTCAAGATTGTTGCAAGGAGTAGCGGGGCAGTTGGAGCTCATGAGTCAGGCTGGAAAGATGTTGTCTATCTACCAAAAGGAGAATCGGTCACATTTGTAGCTAAATTTGATGATTATGCTGATTCAATCCACCCATTTATGTATCACTGCCATTTCTCGAATCACGAAGATGGTGGGATGATGGGGCAGTTCGTTGTATATGGTCCCACGTCCGGTGTTGCAGAAAGTGCGATTCAGACTTCATCTGATTTTTCCATCTTTCCCAATCCTGTTTATAACAAGATAAATATCACATTCACTGACCCAACAAACAGTGCGTATTATATGCGGCTGACGAACTTGAGCGGCAGAACAATATATATGTTGCCGCGCCCTCAATTACAAAATGGGTTGGATGTTAGTAGCTTGAGTTCAGGTACGTATCTACTTGAAGTAACCGATGAGCATAACAAAAAGACCTCGACAAAGAAATTTGTCAAAGAGTAAGTTGTAAAATGATTAGATTCGTCCAGAGAAATACATATTATTTGTTGCTACTCCTATTGTCATTCGTAATATCCGGAGCAATGCCGTTCAACTCAGAGAAAATTATTGCTGATTTTAAGTTGAAGAATACAGATGGTAAGTTGGTTTCTTTAGCAAATTATCCGACTGCGAAGGGGTTTATCATCGTCTTTATTTGTAATCATTGTCCGTTCGCCAAACTCTATCCTGAACGAATGAACGAGCTTAATGCAAAGTATCAATCATTCGGTGTACCGCTCATAGCGATCAATTCGACAGATACTGCGGTTTATGAAGATGATGGATATGATAAAATGATAACAAAAGCAACGAACGAGCAATTTAATTTTCCGTATCTGTATGACAATGAACAAACGGTCGCTAAAAATTTCAAAGCGATTCGAACACCGCACGCATTTGTGATCTGGAAAGAAAATGGAAATTGGGTCGTAAAGTATAATGGAGCAATAGATGATAACGGCGCTGAGCCAAAAAGCGCAAAACATCACTTCGTTGCTGAAGCAGTTAATTCATTACTCTCAGGGAATAGGGTAGAAAATATTTCCACCAAATCAATTGGTTGCCAGATACATTTACGTAGATAAAAGAGGTTTGCCTATAATGGTGTGAATATTGTAACACAATGATATAATTCTATAAGGTATTACTCGTTAGGAGTTCATAAGTTTGTGTTTCAATCTTCACCTCAAATATGCTTTTATGAAAACGACAGGCATCATTCTTCTGGTTAGCGGACTCCTATTAACGATCTTTACTTCATTCAGCTTTTTTACAAAAGAGAAAGTTGTCGATCTTGGACCTCTGGAAATCACTAAGGATAAACCCCATAGCTTTAATTGGTCGCCGATCGTCGGTATTGCTGTGATGGGAATCGGTGGGGTTATGATTTGGCAATCAGGAAAAAAATAATATGAATATCAAACGAATTTTCGGTGCGTTATTAACAGTCTGCGGAATTGGCGGATTGATCTATACAGCAATAGTATTTGCTAATACCTCCGGTGGTAATCATGACATCAAATCGCTCATTATATTCGGCGTTTTGGGTGCTATCTTTTTTATTACAGGGATCAGCTTAATACGCACAACAAAAGACGAAGCGTAATTATTGTTTACGCTCGCGTGGAGCCGTTTTACTTTCGGTAAACTGTTTGTTGACGCCACGGAATAATAATATGACGACAAGAAGTCCTGCAGCCCATATGAACATTGCATAATCGTGATATTTCTGGGTGTCTGATGTTTTCTGTCCTACAAAATAGAACAACAATGCCGAGACGCTAGCAAAGGATGGAATACTAAACCATTCTGAAAATCCCATCGAAAAATAGCTGAGAGACGAATCTTGACCACTCGTATGATTAACAAGCGTGATGAGCTGCCATTTGTCATCAACGGCAACTGATACCGTTTCGCCGATTTGAAATTTTCCCTTAAAATCTGCAATCCCAACACTTGCAGGCACATCTGAAAATCGTACTACGGAAACCGATTAGTCCGATCGGCGAGTCGCAGGATTAGCTATCTCTTTTGGACGATTCTGCCACACAACTTTCTCTCGTGAAAGAGAAAGTACTTTTACTTTTTTATAGATTGTATAAGACAGATATTAAAATGTTGAGGGATAAAATTTTAATATGCTCTTATTCGGCTTCTTCTTTAGAAGTTTTTACTCTTATCCAAAGTTCGTTGACAATCTCAGTTATGTTATGACCAGCTACAGCACTGATGAGTATTGGTTTTTTGCGGTCGAAACGCATTTTTCCCAATGACTTCGATTGTTCTTCAGTGAAGGTATCACTTTTAGTAATAGCAAATAACTTTGGCTTTTTATTAAGTTTTTTTCCGTGAAGCTCTAATTCATTTTTAAGAATGACGTAGGCTTCTTCCGGAGTTTGTCTATCATCGGATCCATCAAAAAGAAACAGAAGAATGGCACTGCGTTCAATATGGCGCAAGAATTGCAACCCAAGCCCGCGTCCTTCACTGGCACCTTCGATCAGACCCGGCAGATCAGCAACAACGAATGAGCGATGCTCTTCGGGTGCTTGTACAATGCCGAGATTGGGGACAAGTGTTGTAAACGGATAGTCGGCAATTTTTGGTTTTGCCGCAGAGATACGGCTGATCAGTGTTGATTTTCCTGCATTGGGAAAACCAACAAGTGCGACATCGGCAAGAAGTTTTAGCTCGAGAGTCAATTGTAATTCGATGCCGGGCTTACCATCACTTTTTTTGCGTGGCGCTTGATGAGTAGCAGTCTTGTAATAATTATTACCCATGCCGCCTCTGCCACCTTTTGCAATCACGACCTGCTCGAAAGGTGTGACAAGATCCGCAATGACCTCGTTGTTTTCAGAATTACGAACGAGAGTACCAACGGGCACACGAATGATCTCATCGACTCCATTACGACCGGTCATATTATTCTGGCCCCCAGCTTTACCAGGTTCGGCAAAATATTTTTTTATGTAGCGAAAATCAAGCAGGGTGGAAAGTTGAGGGTCGGCTTGCATAATGATCGAGCCGCCTACACCGCCATCGCCGCCTGCGGGTCCGCCTTTTGGGACGTATTTTTCACGGCGCCATGCGATAATGCCATCTCCGCCTTTGCCAGAGGCAACGAATATATTTGCTTCATCAACGAATTGCATTTTTGGTGTTGCCTCCTTCGAATTTCATTTTAATTGCGTTCTCAAATTTGGTCAGTAACTTTTCAGAATGTTTTGCTTTTTGCAGATGCAAGGTCGTTTCAAGATTCAGAATGGACTCAAGATAACTACCGGCATGATTGATCATTGTCAGCATTCGCTCGTATTCATTTCTATTCGAATGAAAAATATTTGCGATTAATTTGCGTTCTAATGTTGAATCAATAAATA
>JANYDV010000267.1 GCA_025363505.1 Bacteroidota bacterium | reverse complement strand
ACGCAATCCGAGCAACGAATCACCTCTTGCTATAGCGAAAAGTGGCGCATAGATAAATGTGATAAGAGGCTGGATACCATTTGTTTGATGAATACCATCAACTGTTAGACCTGCGCCGGCAGCAATGTGTTGGCTCACATTGAAGATGTAAAAGGCGTCATCAATGAATGGACGTGAACAGATTTTCCACTCAGGGCGAAATGCGAGCGCAAGTCGCGAAACAATGGTAACAACGATCAATATCTGTAGAATACGCCGTTCTGGTGAGGTAAAAGATCGTAGAAGCATTTTGATGGGTATGTGAATTTGTAACAATTCTTTTCCAAAACAAGTCCGACATACATTAGTCTTTACTAACCAACAATATAGTCACTTAAAAATGGAGACCGAGATCCAAGGTGACCGCAAAGTTTTGACCGGTTCTCCGATGCGTCACTCGCCAGGAAGCGTCGACACGTAAGACATTTAATATGTTTCCAATTCCGAACCCTGTTTCGAGGAATGGAATGACTCCTGTAACTTTGACCTGGTTTCGCAATATAGATCTTGATTCTTCGGTAAGCAATGAGTGCGCTATATTAATAAATCCAAACCAATGAAGGTCCAGTGGATGTAAATTCAGTCCAACAAGACGTGTTGGAAGATCATAAAAATTTTGTTCGAGCATTGCTGAATATGTTTCATCACCTTGATACTCACGCAGATTCATAGTGTGAAAAACATTCTGAATCGCAAAAAAGAAATTGCGAGTCTCATCGAAGATAAACAGATGCTGGTCGGGCATCGCCCCTGAAAGTTTTCGATTGTACGCCAGCTGTAACTTCGTCGGACCAAGCCCCGCAAGCCGTGCGCCACACTCCGCTGTCAGAGAGATTGAAGTATAGTCAAATGTGCTGCCAATGCTTTTACTCGACGAAGTAACCAACACTTCCGGAACAAAGGTTAGGTCTTCTGAACTAAGATCATAATGAGCAGTAAAAGACAATGCATGATACTTCCCGTCGAAAATCGTCGGGTTGTGCCGAAAAGTGTCTGAAGGGAAAAAAAGTGATGTATTCGTTGTCCTTGCAAGCGACCATTCATCCCGACTGATAAACGTTAGATTAACCTTTCCACTTCCTGAAAACAAATAATTTAATCCGACCTTGATACCCCGAATACCCATATAATCAGGATAATCCCGCTTAAACACAAATGCCATTACTGAGTTTGCAAGCGTTCCATAAGCAGCACCGATACGGGAGACGTCATCAAAATAAGAAAAATTGCCTGTAAAAACATCAACCCTTTTTCTTACTTGATTAAAAAAGATATCTCCGCTCGAAGTGACTGTTGCTGTGGTTGACATCTCTTCTTGAAATTTCCAGAGCAACGGAGCATCGATCGAGAGAGTATAACGAAATTGTTTATCGCCAAAGCTATAGCCCGCCGCGACGGCAACATCTATCGGTGCAGTTCGGAATATTCCCACCCCCACAGAAAGCCCCACCCTTGTAGCTTGCACACGATCATAAGAAATAATCGGTGAATACGAAAGATGAAGAAGTGATGAATCAGGGGCAGGTGGTTTTACATATTTTACCATTGTATCAATACGAGCATACGCGTTTTCTTCTTGTGCAGTTAGCGGTACACCTCGAAGGGAAAGCCATGTTGCACCATCGATCGCATCTGCCGATGAATCAACATCAAGACGCTTTGTCGAAAAGACAGAATCCGGGATCGTCGTATTGATAATATAATTTTGAGACAATCCTGTCAACTCTGCACTAAATTTTGGCGTAAAAGGCAATTGGAGTTCAGCGTTCATTACCACATGTGTTTGCGCAGGTAGATGATATTTATTTTCAACCTCTACATACGATTGGTCAAGCTCGGCTTTGGTGACAAAAGGAAATTTTAGCGCTCCGTTCGGATGTAGTTGTAAATATACTAACGAGTAGTCAGACATGTCGATCCACACACGTCCTTCAAATGCAGGAGCAATCACACCTCGAGCTTCAACTAGAATTTCATACGCTGTGGCACCGTTTATTTGTCGAGTGCCGAGGAGATCATAATCATATCGATCGAATGCATCATTCGCAAGTGGGCTAACGATCGAATATTCTGGCAAGACAATTCGATCATCATAAAAATTTGAAACCCCCAGCAAACTAATACGATTAATAGCCGGCGGAATATTTGCCGTTTGTTTACGAGCAATAATATGTTCTCTGTAGCCTTTTGCTCTTTCGTAATACCCGTTCGCAAAGGTTTCGAAGACCGTCAGGAGCGTGGTGTCAAGTGTTTCAAGCTTCTGAAGGTTAATCCGTGAATAAACATCACAGGTGTAGTTATTGATATCATTGTACCAGTGCGTTTTCGCCTCGATGGCTTGATGCATTATTCGTCGCGCTTCTCTGCGACTTGCATCTGCGGTGACAATAATATCATTTGATTGCAGAGGTGCAACCTTAAGTGTAACATCTAAAAGTTGAGAGGCTAATAGTCTAATATGAATGGTATCAGGCTTGTAACCCAACGAGCTGACACGAATACGATAATCTTTGTTGGCTTCCAGTGTGAGCGAATATGCGCCTTTGCTATTGCTTCTCGCGCCTTTTGATGTCCCTATAATCGAAAGTGATGCGCCGGAAATAGTCTCATGGGTATCCCCTGAATAAAGATGTCCGCTCAGTTTGAATGTTGTGGGTTGTGCAAAAAGGACTCGAACACTACAACAAGATAGCAGTATTACTAATCGAAAGGTGAGCGAGAGGTTCATTTCGATCAAAAAGGAAAAGTGTTTAATTCACTCCGCCGCCGGATTTCATTCTATTAAGTTCGTCCCGAAGTTTTGCAGCAAGTTCGTAGTCTTCCCCTTTGATCGCTCCATTAAGTTTTTCTTCTAATTCTTCGAGCTTGGTAAGTTTACGTTGTGATTGCACATTCGGAAGTTTTGGCTCAGAACGGACTCCTGCCGGTGAATCAGTGTCTTCATCAATGATTTCAGTATCATCATCTTCCGGAACAAATGATGCTTCTTTCATCACAGCTTCGGAAACATAAATCGGTGCTCCGTAGCGCACAGCAACAGCAATGGCATCACTTGGTCTCGAGTCTACCTCAATATCATCAGCAAGAGTAATGGTCGCAAAGAACACACCGTCTTTTAGTTCACCAATCGAAGCTGAGACCACCGAAGAAGAAAGCGACTCCAGAATATTTTTAATCAGGTCATGGGTCAAGGGTCTTGGCGGCTGAATCCCTTCCATTTCCAAGGCAATTGCTTGTGCTTCAAACCCTCCGATGATAATCGGAATGCGGCGTTGCCCCTCGACTTCTTTTAGGACAAGAGCATACGCACCGTTCGAAGACGGGCTTGTCGAAATACCAAGAATCTCAACCTGAACAGTATCCATTGTCGTTAGTGTCGGCGCACGTTGTTGATTGCTTCGGTCAGTTGCGGCAACACTTCAAATGCATCGCCGACGATACCATAATCGCAGACAGCAAAGATCGGAGCGTTCGCATCCTTATTAATAGCAACAATTGTTTTAGAGCTTGACATTCCCGCAAGATGCTGAATTGCGCCACTGACTGCGATAGCGACATACAATGTCGGCGACACGGTTTTGCCGGTTTGTCCGACCTGCTCGGAGTGCGGACGCCATCCGGCATCTACAACCGCACGTGACGCACCGGTTGCCGCGCCGAGTGAGGTTGCTAAATTTTCAATTAATCCCCAATTTTCGGGTCCTTTCAAACCGCGACCACCAGTAACGATAATATCAGCTTCGGCAACATCAAGTTTACCTTGTGACAACATCAACTCTTTGGTGCGATCTGAAAAGTCACTCTCATCAAGGTTCAAAGAAAGTGCTTCCACGCTCGCTTCATTTGTAGAAAGCTCTTTAGGTGCTTTCCAAAGATTGGGACGAGTTGAAAATACTTTTACCGCAGTTGTCACTTCCATCGTCACATTTGCCTTACCGGCATAAACCGGGTGAGTCGCATGGATAGTACTGCCATTGACGCTAAAATTGGTAACATCAGGCACGTAACCGGCAGCGAGACGAACAGCTACACGCGGTGCAAGATCTTTGCCACGACTGGTTGCCGCAATAATAACGACATCTGCATTAAATGCTTTTGCCGCTTCGGCTATCACTTTTGCTGCTGCTTTTGAAGAGTACTCACCAAAACGAGCGTCGTCAACAGTAAAAATTTTTGCAATCCCTGCGCGCTTTGCCTGCTCGTTTAGTACCGATGCCGACGAAGCAGAAGCTACTACAGCGGCAATCGAAGAAGCTCCGAGCTTCGTGGCGGCTTCTATTGCCTCGAATGATGGCTTGCGAATAGAACCATTGCGTTCTTCAAAATAAATAAGAATATTCATACGTTCACACTTTCAAAAAAAAATAATAGTATTAGATCACTTTTGCTTCTTCGTGTAACAACTGTGCTAGCTGTTGCGCAACAGCGTTAGCATTTCCATCGACTTGAAGTATTTTCCCGATTCGTTTTTTCTCCGGCTTATCCATTTTAATAACAGATGTGCGTGGTGCAGATGCGGTTGCCGCAATCTCTTCGATTGGCTTCTGCTTTGCTTTCATAATATTAGGCAGAGAAGGATAGCGCGGATCGTTCAAGCCTTTTTGTGCAGAGATAATACAAGGCATTGACAGAGCGATCTTCTCTTTGCCCCCCTCAACTTCTTTCTCGGCAATAGCAGTTGAGCCTTCAATCTGTAATGAGACCACCACCGTTGCCGCAGGCATATCGAGCAACTCCGCTAACATCGGAGCTATTTCCATACCGTCAAAATCGATTGATTGTTTTCCGAGCAGAATAAGATCGGCACCTTGAGTTTTCAAGGTATTAGCCAACAATTCTGCAACGGCGAATGTATCGCTTTTATCGGCTTTAATCAATATTCCCTTATCCGCACCCATTGCCAGTGCCTGGCGGATCGCTTCTTTCGAGGCATCAGAGCCCACAGAAACAGCGATCACTTCCCCACTGTACTTTTCTTTAAGACGTAGGGCTTCTTCGACAGCAAATTCATCGTAGGGATTGAGAATAAATTTTACTCCTGCCGGATCAATGTTTTTTCCGTCAGCCGCGACATTTACTTTGGTGGTGGTATCGGGTACATGGCTGACACAAACGATTATTTTCATATTATGATACTCTAATTGACTGTATAGACGTGGGCGGACTTAAACACCGCTCTCGTAATCAAAATTTCATAGGAATCAACCGAAAAAAATATTTCTGTGGGCACGTTTTATCTGTTCTTCGATTTGTAGAGTGACAACAATATTACTTTTATGCTCATCACCTTCGAAGGCATTGACGGATGCGGTAAATCGACCCAAGCCACACTGTTGGCAGACCGTTTACATCAGGAAAACATCGAAACACTCTTACTGCGCGAACCGGGTGGCACGGAGCTATCGGAGCATATCAGGGCACTCCTGCTTCATAAAGAGTTTACTCGTCCGCTCTGCCCCGAAGCCGAACTACTGCTGTTTGCCGCAAGTCGCGCACAACTGATTCACGAGGTGATTAAGCCTGCGCTTGAACGAGGTGCAATTGTGATTCTCGATCGTTTTACTGATTCGACAATCGCTTATCAAGGATTTGGCAGAGGAATTGCCCTTGATATTATCACACAAATCAACCGGCTTGCGTCGAATGAAATTGAACCCGATCTGACGTTTCTGTTTGATATAAGTCTCAAAGTTGCTTCTGCGCGTCGTGAGTCTTCCGGTAAAGACAGGATCGAGTCGGAATCAGAAGTTTTTTACACCCACGTCATTCAAGGGTATATGTATCAAGCACAGCATCACAATGAACGAATGAATGTGCTCGATGGGACTGCCCCTATAGAAACCCTACAACACCAGATCTGGCGACTCTTTCAAGAAGAGCGAGGTCGTGATATAAAGAACGCTCATCATCTCGATCAGTGAATGACATTCAGGACTGTTGTCAATCCATCAATAGAGACAATATATTCTCCTGAGCTAAGATCCTTGAGCCCAAGTGCTAAGGAGCGGACACCGGCTTCAATCGTTTGTTGAAAAATCGGAACTCCCGATATTGTCGTTACTATCAATTCTCTTGGTGTCGGTAGCTCTGATACATACACTGTTGTTATTTCACGTGCCGGATTTGGCGAAATTTGGAATTGTGTTACCGAACCCTTCTCCTGAAGAACCCCATTTGCCTTCGTAACTAAAATATTGAGCATCATTCCATGATCCTCATGTTCGAGGTTGTGACAATGCAGAAGAAAGAGACCGTCATAGGTATCAAATTTTACTAATACGCGAACAGTATCAAGCCCGGCGACCATCACGGTATCTTTCCAGCCGAGGTCATTGGTCAATAACACACTACTCGATGACCGATCAAGTACTTGAAATTGTAATCCATGAATGTGCATCGGGTGAATTTCTGTCGTATTATTAATAAATTCCCAAATTTCAAGTTCACCAAACGGAATAGTATAATCAATTCGGTCCATTGAAAAGCTCAGCCCGTTGATCATATGCATTGATCCGGAGTGAAACAATGTAAATTGTCTTGTGCGAACTGCATCGGCTTCTTTATAGGCAACAATCGTTGAAAGCACTGCCGGAAGCTGAGCAGCTGTTGTGCCGGGACCCAAAACATCGAATCGTAATATATTTAATACTGCACCTTCATTCACAGAAGAGGATGATGGTGGACCGTCATATGAGAAAGAAATACTTTTAAGGGTAATCTCGGTACCAGGTTGATACGAACTAAAATCGACAAGAATATCCAATCGTTCTGCCGGTGCCAAAAAACAAGATTTTACTGAAACAGGTTTTTCAATAAGTCCGCCATCTGTCCCAATGACCGTAAACAATGCATCATTACTCAACGCAAGTTTGTATGTACGTGCATTAGAGTTATTGAGTACACGAAACCGATAGAGTGTCGGAGCAACGCTATGATATGGATCAACTGTCCCGTTGACAAGAATTGTCTCACCAAGAAATCCACCCCGAAGATCTAAGGCATTCGGCTGGTAGCTTAGTTGTTTCGAGTCATCAAAATGTTTATCGGAAATCATTAATGGTACATCATAGAAGCCCTTTGGAAGTGGCAATGCCGTATCCTCGTCATCATCAACGATAAACATTCCGGCAATACCTCGATAGACTTGCTCTGCGGTTCTCATATCAGTATGGGCATGGTAGAAGTATGTGCCCGCACGATTGATGATCGGGAATGTAATGTCAGCTGATTGCCCGGAAGCGATCGCGAATTTCGGATGCCCATCCATTTCAGCGGGCAAATGAAAACCATGCCAATGCAACACACAATCACCGCTCAAATTATTAGTAATGTGTGCAGAAAATTGTTCGCCTTTCTTGATGCGAATCATCGGTGCAGGGTAAGAGCCATTAATGGTGTAGACATCGGTTTGCACACCCGAAAAAATTTCACTCTTCCCGGCAGCTATCGTCAAATTTCCGCCTGTGATCACCGGAGGAATTTTTAATGGATTCCCGGAAGCCAAGCTCCTAAAAATTCCGGATCTCCCAAATACATTTTGGCGTGATGTGGCTACCGATGTGGTGGCAATCGCTGTACCAAGAAGAAAATTTCTGCGTGTCAGTTTCATTATTATCAATATAGTTATTCATAATACACTAACCTTTTCTCCTGTGGTTTGTTCCTACTCCAAAATACGATGACCGATAATCCAATGGAATTCTTATATTTTCGGGGAAGTCTAACGACACATTTTGGTGTTTTACTTCTATGAGAAAACCTGCCATCATAGCACCCTCTTTACTTTCAGCAAACTTTGTTCGTCTCGAAGAGGATATTCGCATGCTCGAACGCGGCAAAGCCGACTGGCTCCATCTTGATGTGATGGATGGACATTTTGTGCCGAACATTACAATCGGACCGCCTGTAATATCAGCTATTCGAGCGGTGACGAAGCTTACACTTGATTGTCATTTAATGATTACCGACCCCGATAGATATATCGAGGACTTTGCAAAAGCCGGAGCAGATATCATCACGGTGCATGTTGAGGCTTGCACTCATCTTCATCGCACCGTTCAACGTATTAAGTCCTTCGGAAAGAAAGCCGGAGTGAGCCTGAACCCTGCAACCCCACTTTCGTTTATTAAAGAAATTTTACCCGATGCCGACCTTATTCTATTGATGAGCGTTAACCCGGGTTTTGGTGGACAACAGTTTATACCATCGTTGTTTAGACGAGCTTCTACATTGCGCCAGTGGATAGACACCCAAAACCTCAATTGTACAATTGAGGTTGATGGAGGGGTAAAACTCGATAACATCAGTGAGGTTTATAATGCCGGAGTTGATGCCATCGTCAGCGGAAGTGGTATATTTGCTTCTACAGATCCGGTTCAAATGATTGCCTCAATGAAAGAGGCTTGTGCCGGGGGGCTTTCAGTATTCGTCTGAGTATTTCCTAGATATGATCGCACGAGCGTTATCACCCAATTGGATTCAGATCATCGTCACCGAGGAGGCGTGGCAACAATCCCTCGTTACCCATCCCGACCTTGAACTTGAAGATGTTGTTGATGCGATTGACAAACCTGATAATGTCTATCGAGGGAATGACGGCCGCTTATACTCAGTCAAAAAACTATCTGAAGGCAAATATCTTATCGTTCTCTATACAGAATCACCCGAAGGCGGAGAATTTTTGGACGCAATCTTTAGTACGAAAGCTCGAACACCAGAGATGAAAGAGTTAACGTTCTAACAATCTCGATACTGCTGCTGACGGGAACAATGACTTACTTCTAAACGATACATATTCTCATAGATATTATATTATGTCGAAAAAAACTATTTCAAAAGGAAAATTTAACGGAATTGCCGCTTGTGCTAATGCTGCAGGGGTTATCACTGCCGCTGCAATGGATCAACGCGGCTCGCTTAAAAAGTCGATCGGCAAAGCGATGGGACACGATGCCAGCAACGACGACCTTACTAATTTTAAGATAAGTGTTACAAAAATATTAACTCCGTTTGCTTCCGCGATCTTAATGGACCCGGAGTATGGGCTCCCGACGCTCGAACATCGTGCTAAAGGTACCGGCGTCTTGCTCGCCTATGAAAAGACAGGGTATGATGCTTCTTTAAAAGGACGTCTTCCCGATCTTCTTGAACACTTTAGCGTGCTCCGTTTAGTCGAAGCTGGTGCTAATGCAATTAAAATTTTGCTGTATTATAACCCCTTTGATACCGCAGAGATCAATACTCACAAACACGCTTTTATTGAGCGCATCGGTGCTGAGTGTAAAGCGAATGATGTGCCTTTTTTTCTCGAGCCACTGGCTTATGATGATCGCTTCGACGAAAAAGGTTTTGAGTTTGCAAAGATAAAGCCGAAGTATGTATCAGGTTATATGACCGAATTCTCGAAGGAACGCTATGGGGTTGATGTTTTAAAAGTCGAAGTACCTGTCAATATGAAATACGTTTCGGGTACCAGTTCTTATAACGGTACTGAAGAAGCATATACTCGCGCAGAAGCTTTGCAATTATTCAAAGAGGCTTCTGATGCAGCAACGAAACCTTTTATCTATCTATCAGCCGGCGTTTCCGATGAAGTATTCCGCGAGACGATCCAACTTGCCGGAGAGAGCGGCGCAAACTTTAGCGGTGTGCTTTGTGGTCGTGCTACCTGGCAAGATGCAGTGCCTATCTTCGGCTCACAAGGCAAAGAAGCTCTCGAAGCATGGCTCAGCGACCGCGGAGTAGCAAATATTAAAGCTCTCAATGTTGTCGTTGAGAAATATGCAAAACCTTGGACAACAGTTTATGGCGGAGAGAAGAATATTGAAATAGTCTGAACGCTGTGATCGGATTTTTAAGTCGAAGAAGGTAGCAATCTTTCATTACAGTTGTATAAACAAAACGCGGCAAGTGGGTTACCCCTTTGCCGCGTTTTGCAATTGTAACGACTCCCCTTTGTTCGTTACCGTACGATCATTTTCTGTGAAAGATTTCCTGATTCGTTCGTGACAGAAACAACATACATCCCTGCTGCGACCTTCGTACCGAAATCATCGCTGCCATTCCATTGCATACTTTGATCACCACCAGGAAGATTACCCTTGAAAAGTGTGCGAACTTTCTGACCGACTGCATTGAAAATGTCAACAGTTACATTGCCGCTTGTTGTAACTGCGAAACCAACAGTAATCAACTCATTCTCATTGGCAGGATTCGGATAGACTATCGACTGACTTCCGCCTTTTGGAATGATTGAAGTTGGGTTCTCTTTTACTCTAGAATTTGCCTTCACACCAAGAAACGACTCCATAATAGGTTCGAGATCAGTGTTATCAAGTAAACCTTTGCCGGTAAGACGGCTTGCAAACTGTCCGCCTACATTATCATCGGCATACGAAAGCACATCTTGTGGTGTATGATTGCCTGGTGTACCGCCTTTTACAACGTTCGCATTACCGTTGGTTTGGGGGTTCGAACCGTAAGAGACTACAATACGACGTCCTGTTGCTGGTGCCTTAGGGAATTTATAGCCACCAACATCAAATTGCGTGTACTCGGGAAACCAACCACCGATACCGGCATCACCACGCACAACACCGGTTGGTGGAGGGGTGAATACTGTCTTCGAAGGTGTTTGAGCGTATGTGCGAACCTTCGTTCCATTCTTTTGAAAATCTGATTCGTCATGTAAACCGACAACGGCAAATCCGCCACATTCATGATCGCTCGAAGCCATAAGAAGTGTGTTCCCGGCAGAAACATCAGCCAATAACTTACGACCTTCACCGATCGAATAATCATAGGCAAGTACTTCTTTGATCATATAATCAGAACCATAAATCGCATCAGGCAAACTATAGGCTTGCTTTGCAGTTTTTGCTGCGGCTGAACCACTATAATTTCCGTCATCGACAAACGCTTCTTGATCGCTATTAACAACCCAACGTTCAACAGAATCAGGTTTCACAAAACCAACACCACCGCAGTTTGCATGCTCAAGATGATCGATACGTCCGCCTTCGACAAGCAATAAAAAACCTTTATCACTTTTACGTTTCAACACTTCAATGGCGATCTTTGTCATTTCAGCGAGCATCGGCTCATTGGTAAAATGCAACTGTCGATCTTGTTCGTAACTCATATGAGAATCGCGAAACAAGCCGATTAATTTTTTATTGTTAGTCGCGGTGAATTGGGTAAGATCAATATTCAATAACGCATCACGAGAATTTACGTATGAATATCCACGTGTCTTTGCAATCTCCACCAGATCAACGTTATCTGCGCGTTTTCCTGCGCCAAGCGTGACGGCGGCGCCATTGATTTTTACGGTGTCACCGTTATGATCCCAACAAATATTATTTTTACCACCACCATTCGTCTTTGGTAAGAATTGACGCGAACCACCGCCGAGCAATACGTCCACTTCTACGCCGACTTTTGGTGCGGGAAGGATCCAATCGCGATTTGCATCATAGGTATTACCATTAGCAGAATAAATCGCTTCGTAATCAGTTTCAGAAGCCGAAATATATTGCGCTGCGATATAATCTTCGAGATCACGATTCCATATATGACTTGCCCAACCAGCGGGAGTTGCGTGAGTAATACGTGTGGTCGTTACTAAGCCCACTGCATATCCGGCTTTCTTTGCCGCTTCGAGGATGGTTTGGAGCGGCTGCATCGATGTTGCATCAATAGCGATCATTTCATTGTCTTGCTTGCCATTTTTTCCGATCGAATAGACGCACGTGCCCGGAGCAGAATCAGTAATCCAACTATTAAGAGAATGGGTAGTCACTGGGCTGACATATTTCAGATTATCAATCTGTAACAAATGGAAATTTGCTTCATCGCTATAACGGCTTCCGAGTTTGCCCTGCCCCATTGCCATACGAGCGGCGACCTTTGGTGCGATACCATAGCCATCACCAATGAACATTACCAGATTTTTCTTTTGTGCAAAAACACCGGTTGTTGCGGCAATCATCGTTGCCCCAAGAGTGATACTCGAAATAATTTTTGATAATTTCATGTCGTTTCGTTTTTTATATCTGAATGAACGTGAGTTGAATATTCGTATGCAAAAATCGCACTCGAATATTGCGGCAAAATTGCCGATGTATTACGGTTGTATTTTAGATTCGAGTCAGCATTAAGCCTGTATTAAATCTACTCCCGCCGGGATTAACTTCTCTATCATTGAGGGTTATACACTACAAATTACCTTTACACATTATGAAAAGTCATCCTTTCTTGCTTCTTCTTGCGGTCATACTTGCAAGTTGTTCAACATTCAAAAGCACTTCTCAGTCGAGCATCAAGCAATACTCATTTACAAATGGCAACTCAATACAATTCACACAAAACATTACCCATTTTGAATTGCTTGATAATACAGGAAACATCGTTTATTCGACCAACGACTCGGTTTCGTTGATTAACAATGGCAAACTCCAAGCAACATTCCCATGCGCCGGCGTTGTATGCTTTTTACACGACGACAAAGCTATTCATATAGCCACAACCCAAGGCTACTATCGAATTGATCGTGCGACACAAGCCATCACAAGAATTTTTCTTCCATCGAGAAAAAAAACACCGGCGATTAATGCTCTCGTATTTGACAAGAATGGCATTCTTTGGATTGGCACAGAGGGAGAAGGATTGTTCAGCCTCGCTCAAGATGGTGCCATTCACCCTGAAGGAACATATTTTTTAATCTCTTCGCTAGCGGTCACTCAGGACAGCTCCTTGTGGATCGGCACAAACATCGGTATTATTCGGAAGTATGCTAACGGAAGAGTTATTCGCTATTATGAAGAAACGTCGAACGGTATTTCATTGCCAGATAATATCATCGAGCATTTACAAGTTGACCGCTCACAAAATCTTTGGATATTTATGTCGAGTGCCGTGAGTGTGCTGACCCCACATGATTATGCCGGAACCGATGTAAACGATGCACACGAGGACCCGATGACCTATGCCTATCTTGGTTCTGAAGCTACACATATTGCTAAATTCTACCAACATCCGACTCACCCCGCTGTTTGGTGGGCTCTTACCAATAATGGTGTCCTGAAAATCAGCGGGATTCAACTTGCCGAAGAGTTACCCGATGGACCACCCGATAAATTACCACGTCCGAAAGGCTCCATCGAAAAGATTGAGACAATGACAGATCTCAGCGGCAATTCTATCACACTGAAACATCCCAATGATCTCGCATTTGATAACGAAGGCAATCTTTGGGTCGCAACCCCTGACGGACTCTTTTGTGTTGGCAGAACCCTTCTCAATCAACAAGCTCGTCACTTACTTTCGGGGAAGTAAAATTAAAAAATGACCTGCTATATAGAAATTTTTGCCATCAGTGGTATAAAACGCTCTCCCTTTTTATCATAGAATTATTCTCAAAAAATACAATTCTCTGTCGTTGGGGTTATTCTTCTCGTAATTTTGTTGTTTGTAGTACTTACAGAGTGTTGTTAATCATTTGAAAAGCCCCGCAAAAACCAAAAAGACTGTTACCCCTGCTGTCGGGAAGCCCAAAAA
>JANYDV010000262.1 GCA_025363505.1 Bacteroidota bacterium | reverse complement strand
TGTCCGCTTTTTTTTGTGTGGTCATTCCAGTGAAGACGGGAAACTACGCAGACACTTTCTTCGGATACGATGCTGGCAGTATTAACATTTTCTTCCTATAGCTATTACCATTCTTCTCGTCGTTAAGATGGTTTCCTACCTACGCGGGAATGTATATATACTTGACTGCATCAGCAAGATCGAAAAGAAAAAATTGACGAAGGAGGAATAGTACACCTCATATTCTCAGAAACCTACTCTCTGAATAAAGAGTTTAAATCTGTATGAATCTATCAGCACAGATCACAGCCCATCGCGAAGAAATTCTTGCACTTGCAAAAAAGCATGGGGCGCTGAATGTTCGTGTTTTTGGTTCGGTCGCTCGTCATACAGATACCGAGGCAAGTGATCTTGACCTGTTGGTCTCATTAGCAGAAATTCGTACGCCATTTTTCCCTGGTGGCCTCAAAGCTGATCTCGAAGACCTCTTAGGTTGCGAAGTAGATATTGTTACCGAGAATGCACTCCACTCACTACTAAAAGATCAGATATTACGCGAAGCTCGACCGATATGAATAGGGATATTTTCTATCTTACATATATTCTTGACTGCATCAACAAGATGCAGAGTTACATTATTGACGGGAAAGAAAGTTTTATGATTGATACGAAAACCCAAGATGCCGTTCTTCGCAATCTTCATACCCTCTCCGAATCTTCAATGAAAATATCGCCCGAACTACAAATTAAATATAATGATGTCGCATGGCGAGAGATTGCCGCATTTCGAAATGTTGTGGTTCATGACTATCTTGGTCTTGAATTAGAACAAGTATGGGAGATCATAGTTAAAGATATACCGGTGCTGAAAGAACAAATACAAATAATTACCAATCGGTAGTTCTATAATCGTACTATTAATATTCTTCGGCTGTCTCCGCTTCCTCTCTCGGGTTTCCATACGAAGGCCGTTCAATCTTTTTTAATGCTTCCCACTCGGTATCTCGATAAGCGCTGAGAGTGTACGCAATTTGTTCGTCGAAGGCAGCAGGACTATAAGAAAAAATAAGCGGCTGAATTTCGATGCTCCAATTTTTTAAATGACTTGAGTTCTCCAATGCACCTCTCTCCTCTTCGGTCTCGGCAAAAAAGACTGCGACTCCGCCACGTTTGCCAATGAAATGATCGTGAAAGATAACAAGAGGTAAACTTCTGTCGCTGACGAATTCATTAAAAAGTCGGTTTGCCTCCGAGGGAAGAATATGTTCCGGCGCCAGAGCATAGACAAGAAAGCATCGTGGCTTCTTAATGTGAGAAATGCTTCTCACTCCCGCTCCACCGGTGGCACATGAATTTGCACAGGCTCTAAACCACCTGCTCTGAGTGAATGTACCTTGTTCGGCATCAGCGGTGCGCGAGTGTCGGAGACTTTTGCCGCAAATTCTTCCGGAAAGCGTTGGATCGTAAACTTGACGGGCCAAGCTGCCGCTTCGCCAAGTGCGCAGATCGTTCTGCCTTCAATATTTTTCGCAACGTCTTCGAGCAAGACAATATCTGCTTTCGATGCAGTACCCGCATTAACGCGTTTCAAGATTTTTTCCATCCAGCCCGTACCTTCACGACAAGGGGTACATTGTCCGCATGATTCGTGATGATAAAATTTTGATATACGCTGGAGTACTTTCGGGATGTCAGTGTCTTCGTCCATCACCATAATTCCGCCGGTGCCGATCGAACTACCCACAGCTTTCAAACTTTCGGCATCCATCTTCACGCCTTCGAGTTGATCGCCACGAAGCGGTGGCATTGATGAGCCGCCCGGTATCACCATCTTAATTTTTTTATCACCCGTCACGCCTTGCGCATATTTATAGATCATATCCGTCAAGAGCGTACCCGACGCTACTTCATACACGCCCGGGCGATTGACGTGCCCACTGACACCAAGCAAAAGTGTACCCGGATGTTTCGGCTCGCCAATTTGCGAAAATGCTTCGGCGCCGATTTTCATAATTGCCGGGATATTCGCAATCGTCTCGACATTATTGATCGTCGTTGGTGCACCCCACAACCCATAATTCGCCGGAAACGGTGGCTTGACACGCGGATAACCACGCTGACCTTCAAGCGAATTCATCAGTGCAGATTCTTCGCCGACGATATACGCACCGGCTCCTTTATGAACAGTAATATCAACCGTGTATGCAACGCCTTCACCGCTTGGCTTGAAATGATCTTTCATTTTTTCGCCGATAAAGCCTTTGGCATACGCATCGGCTACAGCCTTCTCGACCATCTTCACCCAATGCGCATACTCGCCGCGAATATAAACGTACGCATGCTTCACTTGCATCGCATACGCCGCGATCAGCATACCTTCGATCATTTGATGCGGGTTAAACTCGAATATCTGGCGATCCTTAAATGAACCCGGCTCCGACTCGTCGCCATTAATCAATAAATATTTTGTGCGCTCAGTACCCTTCGGCATAAACGTCCACTTCAACCCGGTAGGAAATGCCGCACCGCCACGCCCACGAAGCCCCGAACGTTTTACTTCATCAATCACCGCATCAGGCGACATCGAAAATGTCTTCTTGAGCATATCAACATATCCGCCATTGTTGACGTACACATCAATGTCTTGAAGATTTGGGATATTCGGTAAGATTAATTTCATACTTTATCAAAAAGCTTTTCCAGAAGTTCTTCTTTGGTAATATTAAAATGATCAGCCACGGCTCGAAGTATCGAATTTAATGTACCAATGGGAATAAAATCATGCAGTGGTATGGTCAGAAAATGTTCGCCATGCTCAAGTGTCTTCAAACGAAGATGGCTTCCACGTTGTCTTGTTGGTTCGTATCCGAGTTGGCGGAGACTTTGGGCTAGTTCTTTCCCCGAAATACTTCTCGGGGTCTTCATGCAGCAAACACTTCTTCGTGTACATAGTGAAGTCGAATAATCTTTGGTGCCGTTCCTTCGTCGAAGTGGCACTCGATAGCTTCACGAATGTTGCTGAGAAGTTCGTTTTTATCTTTTCCAAAAGTAAAGATTGGTTCTCCAAGTGCTTGCGCACTGAATCCACCGTCAACCTCATCTTCGCCTATCAAAAAAATTATTTCATTCATCAAAAGGTGTAACGAATAATAAATGAAAGATAATCCCCTGCATTACAGCGTTGTCTCCGGCAGCTGCACCGTCTTTTTCGGGAATGGTACTACGCCGTCGGTTTTGATCTGCGACAGCAGTGAGAGCGTTTCGTCGTTGGTTACTCGTTCAAAAAATAATTCTCCGACTGCAATCATTGGTGCACCGCCACAGGCTCCCATACACTCGACTTCTTCGAGCGAGAACATTCCGTCGGCAGTGCGTTCCATATTGCCGATGCCAAGGGTTTGCTTAACGGTTTCGTAAATTTTTTCACCGCCTCTGAG
>JANYDV010000225.1 GCA_025363505.1 Bacteroidota bacterium | reverse complement strand
ATCGATATTATTTCCGCCTCCGGTATAGTCACTATTACGATTGGTGTAGGTATCATTAAAAGTCCCCCACCATGTAGGGCTGTAGTTATTAATCAAAATCTGTGATTTGATCGTATCACGAATACATTTTTGTATTCCGGTAAAATAAATTGATTGGAGTGTATCATAAAAAGTATTCATATCGCGATAGCGCTGATATGGCAAAAGATTCGTCGAAGAGAATGCCATGCGCCCAATGGTTGCAGTACTGGCATGCTCGCCCGGCAGTAAACCATACTCCTGTTTATGCTTGACACTTACTCCGTCAAGCATCACATCAGAAAGCGAATTGCCAAGAGCGAGATAAATAACTTGTGAACCTCCGGTGAGCGAGCGGAATGTAAAGGAATATTTTTTCCAGCTGGTATCGATCATTTGAGAAGTCGATAACGCATTGGTCCCATTCTGATAATCGTTTATTACTAATGTAATATTTCGGGTTGTCGGACCGGTGACATATCGAATTTTTGCCCAAAATGAAATTTCATATAAGCTATCTTTCCCCGTCTTCAAACTGGTATTTAATAAATACGCATCAAATGCTTGTGGGTTTGGGCTGAGCTTAGAGAGTGACATCAATAGACAGAATTGCGAATCAATTGCGGGTGCGAACAATGTTTTATCCCCTGTCGCACCGTTTTGGATCGCAAATGACCATGCTGAAGATCCGATCTGTTCAAAACTTCCATTGTCAATCAAATTTGCGCTGCTCGGTGTCCCGGCACCAGCCCATGCTGTGTTGATAGCAGCTTCGCTGCCATATTTTTGCAGGAGATAGGCACTGAATAAACTATCAAGCCTGCGCGAACGATTAAAACCGATCGTTTGACTACCATTTGGTACGACATTTTGATTATCTTTCCAATTGAGATAACCAAAACGCCATGCCGCCATAAGGCTAAACTCGCCACCGGCGATTTCAATCGCTGCTATTGTTGGATCATCGGCGTAACGTTTGCCCGATAGCGGGCTCGTATGCCCAAGCAATGCTTTTGCCCACTGGCGATGAAGTTGCGCAGCGCGAAGATCAATAAAATGTACAAATTGCGAACTGCCATGAACCGTATCAAACTGTGCAACTCCGTCGGCAGCCGTAAATGAATGGTTTGAGTGAAGTGTCAATATTGCATAAATCCCTTGTTGGCGAAATTCGTTTAAGAGGGTATCTAATTTCGCAAATGATTCAGGATTTGACACGTACGATCCTGTTGCATCAGGATAATTGAGCAACGTACCGTCCGGCCAGTAGGGATAGTCACTATAATTTAGTCGAACGGCATTAAAGCCAAGTTTCTTGAGATGCTTCGCAAGGTCACGGGCTTTATCGGAGCTTAAGAAATATGAAGTATATTGGAGTTCTGTCCCGAACAAACGAATTCGTTGAGGGTTGCTGGTCGCACCATTAATATAAAAATGTCCGTTCTGCGCCGTGAGTCTCGAGGTGATAGGAAGATTTGCCGACATTGAAGGTAGTTTCGTTGTCTCTACCGTATCGTAACTATTAATCGTAAATGGATACGAACTAAGCAATGGCTGTGCGAACGAGGACGAACAGCATAATAGAAGAAAGCCTGCAAGAAGTGATAGAGTGGTACGCATCATTAGTGTATGATAGTAAGTCGTCGTGAAAAAGTCTTGTGAGGAGTTGTGATGATTACAGTATAGATTCCATTTGCAATATGACCGGTATCAAAACGAGTTGTAATGATCTCCTCGTTCGCAAAGTCATTATAGACAATAGCCACAACATTCCCCAGTATATCAACAACTCTGATTGATACAAATTCCATTCCCGGGTGATATACTTTGATATTCGTATAGCCATTTGCGGGGTTGGGAATCAATGAAAGTGTAGAAAAATCTTCTAGATGATCTCGTTCGCTTACGGCAGTAACAGACATATCTTTGAATGTGATAGTATACCACGGAGATGCAGTCACCTGTTGGTCGAGCGTTATGCGGATCATATTTTCCCCCGGTTGCCGAACACCTATTATTGAAGGTTTTTTGGGATTTCCGAGACCATCAAGAGGAGTCAGCACAAGTGTATCTTTTGTAGTAGTAAAAGAAAGCGAAAGTGTCGCGGCTGAAAGCACGGTGGGTGCTGTACCAAAATTTTTCCCAAAACCATTACTATCAGTCCATTGCAATCCGGTATTTTGTGCTCTGGTACTAACAGCAAGCAACAGTTGTGAAGTCTTATCAATTGGTGTGCTGTCGGCACTCATCAAATACAGTGCGAGCATTTCTTTTGATGCCGCCGCATCAGTTCTTGAGAAAGTAAAAGTCGGATATTTGGCAGTATCTTTACCAAATGTTCCCGCGGCACCATAGATCAATGGAGCCGTGATTTTCATCAATCCGTTAGTCTGATCCCAATATAGCTCTTGGGTATCACTTTGTTTTGACGAAGTATCAGCGAGATAAGGATACTCAGCTCCCAATTTATGACGAGAGCTATTAAAGGACTGGCGGAATTTAAATTGTGTGAAGACATTATTTTCCAAAGGTCCTTCGACACCATAAGTACCGTGCGAAGAGACAAACGCCGGATAGAGCCACACATCTTCTGCATCATGAATTAGTGAATCACTAAAATCTGCTTTTTTTACCAATCCCTCACGGAACAAACGACTGGCAAATGGAGCAAGCGACATAATAGCAGGGTTATTGGCGATCGCATTAAAACTTCCGGATACTTTGTATGGGTTAATAAGACTATCGGCAAATAATTCGCCACGTGCCGTCGCATACACCGAGAAGAATATACCGTCCCAATCTTGATATGCACCCCACGCAGGCAACAACATCATTTCTTCGGCTTGATATTGATTCGCCCACGGAATCTGAAAATCACCAAACAAGAATGCCTTGTTTTTTACAGCTCCTGCACTCGCAATCGGAAGCACCGAGCCGGATTTACTTCGGAGCATAGAAGTATTTCGCACCATCCATGTAGAATCGGAATTAGGCAGGCTTGGTCTGCCACCAACAAAATCATTGGTGTTATGAACATCCATGACGTCACCACTCGATGCTGTATAAATATCAGGGAGCTGTTGCCAAGAAGAATGTTGTCGATGATTGACAAGTCCCGAAAAATGGAGAGTATCTTTGACCAACGAATTCACATTGCTAAAAAATGATTTTTCGATACTGTCATAAAACATTACTAAATCACGTGTTCGCTGAAGCGGCTTTGATCTCAGGGTACCATCACTATGGAGTCGAAGTATCGTCGAGCTTGCAAGATGTTCCGGGGCTGTCAATCCGATTTCGGGTTGCATCTTTACTGAAACAGCATCAAACCACACATCACCCAGTTCGCTGCCGAGTTGAAGAATAAGTTGTTGCAGTCCACCAATAGCACAACGGAATGTATAATTATATTTCGTCCAAGCGGTGTCAATCTTTACTGTCTGTGTAAAACTTCGAGTATTCGGTACACCAACTTGCTGAAGAATAATGTTGATGTTGCGATTAATTTTCGTTGGTGCAGCTGCATTGAATCCCATTTTCGCCCAGAACGAAAGATTATAGAGTGTATCTTTTCCTAATCGTGCACTAATATTACTGTAAGCAATGTCGTTTGAATTAGGGTTCGATGCAACAGTGTTGATTCTGATTTTTACATACAACAGCGAATCGATACCACCGTCACTATTAATTACCACTGCCGTGGCGCTGTTCCTATTTGCCAAACTCCATGCGAGTAAAAATGGATTCTCGAAACTGCCATCGACGAGCTGATTATTGGTTGTAGCAATGAGTGACCCACCCCAAGCATTTTTTAAATTCTGATCGCTACCGTATTTCTTTAGGAGATACTGATTATATAATGTATCAAGACGCCGAGAGTAATTGTAAGAAATCGTGTTTTTGCCTTTGCCATAGTTATTCTGATCAATGTAAATTAATCGATCAAGACTACTCCAATAATAATACAAACTTGCTTCGTAGTTATATTCAAGCATTGCAAGCGCAGGGTCGCCGGCGTAGGTCTTTGAAGTCAGCGGATTGCGATGGGAAAGAAAAGTCCGAATCCACTCACGCTCAAGCCGAGCAGCCGCAGGATCAAGAAACGGCATAAGATATCCATTCGCATACGTAGAATCAGCATACATTACACCATCACCAACAATATATCGATGACTCGATAGTGTTGTCATAATGGTATATATTCCATTATTTTTTAATTCCGCAAAAAGTGTATCAAACTTTGCAAGTTGGATTGGGTTAACTATATACGAGGATTTGTTAAGCTGATTCGCAGAGTCGCGGTACTTGAAAAAGCTGGCGTCATCATTATTATAATAGTCATTAAATGCAAAATGAACAGCATTATAGCCGAGTTTTTTCAATCGCTTTGCCAATACTTTCGCATCAGCACTTGATAAGAATTGTGCATTATTCCAGAGTGTAGTACCGAAAAAACGCAATCGGGTATTGTCTGTGGCGACGATATGCCCCTCGCTCGAAAGCGATAGTGCACCATGAGAGCCGGCAATCTCATCACTCTGATTTGGTAAGTACGGCGATCTCGTGGTGTCACGAGTCGGCATTTTGAATGGGTAAGGGCGTATGATATTTTGTGCAAACGCCGTTTGTGAAATACAAATAGCAAAAACCACAAGAAGTGTCGGGTAACAAGAGCGTTTCATAGTGCGTTACAAGTGAAAGAGATAACAGTTAAGCAACAGTGAAATATACGAAAAGAATGTCCCTATTTTTTAGCAAGCAGCCTTCCGCCGTTTTGCTATTATTGGCATTTCTTTCTCTGGCGAGCAATCACAAAGTCAAGGCTCAGCCGACTGAAACACAACCACTCGCACAATTTCATATCATCGTTGAAGCAGACGGTTTCATTCCTTTTAACCAAAGCTACAGAATCAATTATGAATCTAAATTGATCGGTCTGCCGATCGAACTCGCATTAGCCGTCGATTTTCCGATTAATCAAACACTAGCCTCCGCAATCGGTGTAAGATACCGACGCAGAAGTGCTCTCTTTATTTCAAATTTCACTATTACCTCACTAGAGATTGACCCTGGAGTTCGAGTCTATCTTGAAAAAGAACGCTCACACGATTTTCGATTATTTGGCAGTGCGGGCTTACTCTTAGCCCGAAGCACAGTCAGTGGCATACTTGACGAGACTAACGATGGTAATTCGACTGAATCTCGAACTGTTTCGAAAGAGTATTTTAATATCGGCATCGCTCTCGGTCTGGGAATTGAATATCCGATTTCATCGGTCTCAGCAATGTTCGCCGGGTTACGGATAGGTTTATATTTTCTTGATCCTGTACGAACAGGCGGTTTGGGAAATGCAGGGGGTGTATCGGTTGGGTTAGGATATAAAATAGCTCTCTATTAAAATGATGTTGAATTACAAAGCTTCTCATTATTTGTTGCTGATACTTTGCACAGTCACGATGATCTCGTGCCAAGGGAGTTCGGAGTTTATTGCCTCAAATAATTCTGCGAAAGTCGAAGTCAAAAGCATTAAAGCCCATTTCCGTGTTCAGAGTGGGTCGAGCTATCCTGATTCACTTGCGCCATTATTTCCAAATCCCTATAACCGTGTGGCAGGCGACTCGGTCGTTAATATTTTTTTTACTCTACGCGATAGTGGTGACGTCAAAGTAATCATTCAAAATCCCCTCGGCGACTCTGTTGTAGTATTCGAAGACAAGAGTCTGCCCGCAGGGAGTTATCCCGGCTCTTGGGAGCCGATAAATTCTGCCGGCGAACATTTGCGTGAAGGACTTTATTTTATTACTTTACGTGTTTCACCAAATGTGAATGCACGAAATTACATTAATTCACGGTTGTTCCTCATCGAAGCTAATTAAACTATGAAGCGTCTTCTTATACTGGTATTTCTGATCTGCTCGGTCGTTTCTATTGAGGCACAAACCAATGAACGCCGATACTTGACTTCGGCAGAACTGGTTGCAAATTTTCCGTTGCATTTTGCCAATGGGTTTATGATGATCAGTGTTCCGATCATTGATACACTTCTCAATGGCACAATTGATACGATAACTAAAAGTTTTCTCATTGATCCACGCGCCTCAAATGATGGAAGTTTTCTCCCTACTGATTCTGCTGAGACCATTCTTGGTACACGGACATTCTTTTCGCCGGTCAGCCCGCAACGTACATTGAGATTAAAACTTTCACCCAGTTTTGCGAAAGCGCCATTTAAAAAAGCTGACACAAATTTTTTCGGAGTTATTGGGTACGGTTTTTTTCGACAATATATTACGGTCATAGATTTTTCAACTACTTCGGTCTCCTTCTATGAGACAACCCCCTATCCAAAAATGGATAAACGCCTTGAGACCGGAGCGATCCACGTCCCATACTTTGATGATGTAATTCTGAAGTATTGTCATTGCCCGTTCCCCACAATGTGGCTCGAACCAGTGGCTACCCCGTTACTAACCGGCAGGATGCACTTCTCACTTGCTGACAGGCAATCGGTCATCTATCAATCTGCTCTCAGTGGTGCACTTAAAAAGCAGATCAATGACGGAAACCTTCAGGATTCATTACAAGGCAAATTAAATAAATTTACCGGCATTCAACTGAGCGAGTTCAAACTTGGCGGAGTCAATGTCGCATCTTACGAGCCTCGCCGACCTATTGATCAGGTGCCGGATATCTTTAAGGACTTGACCGAAACCGTTACTGGCACCGTCGCCATCGATCTGCTCAAACATTTCCGTGCGGTAATCATTGACCCAACACAATCAAAAGTACTGTTATGTAAATATTAGGATTTACGTTTATGAAATACTCCCTTATATTTCTTTTTATTGCAACGTTACTTTTTGGCAGCCCTATTTGCCAAGCGCAGCAATACACCTCGCCCGTATTAGTTAGTGGGATAAACGATCTTTTTCTCGAAGCGAGATCACCGTCGATGCAAATAGATCGTAAGGGTACGATATATGTCAGTTGGATATTTACTCCCTATAGCACTACCGTCGGCCACATCTATTTTAGTTACTCCACTGATAATGGTCTGACATTTACTCAGCCCTTGGTTGTCTGCTCGAACGCCCAAGCAAGCTCGACATCACACCGCTCGCCGCAATTTGTTATTGATACTAATGGTGTCATTCATTTTGTATGGATGGGCAACCGTGTCAATGAGCAACAAGATATTTGGTACACAAGATCATTTGATAAAGGTATCACCTGGTCTATCCCATTTTCGATTAGCGACGCTGATGATTCAGCACTTTACACTCAAGATTATCCTTCGATTGCCTGCGATTCGAGCAACAATCTCTATGTCGCGTTTCTCGATCTCCGCGAGGCACAGCGTGATACAGCGGCGTATGTGCATATCTATCTTTCACAATCTAGTAGTGGCGGAAACAACTGGACTACCAATAAAAAAATTGATAACCTGCCAAATAGTCGTGGTGGAACCTGCGATGGCTCTCCGGTCAGGATGGAGTCTTCTGCCGAAGGAAAACTTTATATAGCATTTCGCGGAAGTTATAAAGACATTCATAATATTTTTCTCGAACGGTCTTCAAATGCCGGGGCAGTGTTTGAACCTGCTATCAAAATTCAGAGTGCTGACTGGACTAATTTCGAATTCCCTCCCGGCGCTGATATTACGCTCGATCAAGACGAAGGCGCACACCTCGTATGGCGTGATGCACGTGACGACTCTGTCAATCTCTATCACACCTATTATGCATATTTGCCGAAAGGATCTTCAACAACTCCTTTTAATCAAGCAATCGCAACCGCTGATGCATCGATCAATAGTTACCCGGTGATCGCAACCTATAATCATGGGAAATATTATGCTGTTGTATCATCAATGCATCACGATAAGATCGCTTACGATCTTTATCACAAACAAGACCTTATCTTTGGAGAAGTAAATTTACCGGCATCAGGTATTCGCTCATTTCCAAGTGTCAGATTTGCTCCGAACGGTACAAGATACTTCGTATGGGAGGAGAATGGTCCTTTTACTCAATATGTTTATTTTGCAAAGGATACCGATCAAGCTATTCAAGCAAGTGTAAACTCACCTGCCAAAGAAATGGGAGTAACGGTGTTATTTGATCCAACTTCTGGTAATGCGATCATCGAACATCCTTTGAATGATCAAATTTCTTCTGTGACGATCAATGATATAATCGGTCGGAGATACGAACCACAGATTCAATATTTACGTGAAGGTGCAGTGTCTGCAACGTTAATGGGTATTCCATCTGGAATCTTCATCGTAAGTGTACACTTTAAGAACGGAAATAAAGTCGTACGAAAGAAAATGATGATCGTACATTAATTTTACCCAAACATCGGAAATTTCTGAGGATTGGCTTCGCTGAGTAATTCATAGACATCGCTGAAGATGTCATCAGCGCTTGGTTTGCTGAAGTAATCGCCATCAGAGCCATAAGCTGGGCGATGGTTTTTTGCGGTAATCGTTAGCGGCGCCGAATCAAGCATTGCATACCCACCTTGATCTTCGAGAACACATTGCATCATATATGCTGTCGCCCCACCGGGGACATCCTCGTCAAGGAATGCAATTCGATTAGTCTTTGCAAGTGACTTTCCGATGATACCGTTCACATCAAACGGAAGTAAACTTTGCACATCAATCAACTCGACCGAAATCCCAAATCGCGAAAGCTCGTTACAAGCATCTTCTGCTACACGACAACATGCACCATAAGTAACTAACGTAATATCTGTTCCTTCTCGCAGGACTTCGGGTACACCAAGTGGCACACAGAATTCGCCAATGTTATCAGGCAAAGTTTCTTTTAATCGATAAGCATTCAATACTTCAATGATCAGTGCGGTATCATCCGAACGAAGCATCGTATTATACATTCCGGCGGCTTGGGTCATATTGCGAGGTGTAAGAATATACATTCCACGCAGTGCCCCAAGGATCATTCCCATTGGCGAACCGCTATGCCACACACCTTCGAGCCTATGTCCTCGCGTTCTGACAATCACGGGTGCTTTTTGTCCGCCCTTTGTGCGCCAACGAACTGTCGCAAGATCATCGCTCATGGTTTGTATAGCATAGAGCAAATAATCAAGGTACTGAATCTCAACAATTGGTCGCAATCCACGCATCGCCGCGCCGATTCCTTGTCCTAATATTGTTGCTTCACGAATACCGGCATCGGTTATTCGTATCTCACCAAATTTATCCTGTAGCCCGTCGAAGCCTTTATTGACGTCACCGATCTTCCCAATATCTTCGCCGATTGCAAACACTCGCTGATCACGTGCAAACGCAGCGTCGAAACAAGAACGCATAATCTCACTGCCATTCAATTGTGCAGATTTTTCAGAATATGTTGGTTTGATCGCCCGCACTTTTAATGCAGATTCGCTCGACTCACTATACAATTCCGAGCTGTATTGATCTTTTGCTGTTACGATACGGCTTTGTAACCAAGTACGAAGTTTCTCTTTTGCAGTTGCATTCTCGACATTTGCAAGTCGCAGCGCCTTACGAACCGAAGAAACGAGATCACGATGCATCGGCTCGCGGATAGCATCAAGTTCTTGCTTGACGATTGCTATTTCATTACCAAGTGTACATTCGGACGAAAGTTCACCGAGCAATAAACCGATCGAAACAACTTCATTCTTAATTGGTGTAATGAATGCTTCCCAAGCTCTGCGTTTTGCTTCATTGACGATCTCTTCATTTTCTTTTTCGATAGCATGAAGTTGCGCTTCCGTTGCAACCTTCGATGCAATCATCCACTCGCGCATTTTTTTGTTGCAATCAAATTGCTCTTCCCATGCCAATCGCTCTTTGCTTTTATATCTCTCGTGTGAACCTGATGTGGAGTGTCCTTGCGGCTGAGTGAGTTCGTTGATATGTAGCAAGGCAGGAATATGGCGTTTGCGAACATCGGCAACCACTTCGGTGTATGCCTTGCAAAGTTCAGCATAATTCCAGCCATTGACAACACGAATCACATAGCCTTCGCCATGCTCTTCGCGAAAACCTTCAAGAATTTTTGAAATAGATTGTTTTGTCGTTTGGTATAATGCGGGCACCGATATGCCATACGCATCGTCCCACACCGAAACAACCATCGGTATTTTTAATACACCGGCAGCATTTATTGCTTCAAAAAACAATCCTTCGGAAGTACTGGCGTTGCCGATCGTACCGAATGCAACTTCATCGCCATTATGGGAAAAATTTGAAAAAGTATTTAGTGCTTTATTATTTCGGAAGAGCTTTGATGCATACGCAAGCCCAACAAGCCGTGGCATTTGTCCTGCGGTTGGCGAAATATCCGCTGATGAATTCTTAATCTTTGTAAGATCTCTCCAAGAGCCGTCGCTTTGAAGCGAACGAGTGGCAAAATGTCCGTTCATCATACGCCCTGCGGAGGCGGGCTCTGCCATCACATCAGAATGTGCATAGAGTTGTGCAAAAAACTCTTGAAGGGTGCTCGTCCCGGTGGCGAACATAAAGGTTTGATCGCGATAATAGCCCGAACGCCAATCGCCGTTACGAAATGCTTTTGCCATTGCAATCTGAGGCACTTCTTTACCGTCACCAAAAATACCAAATTTTGCTTTGCCCGTCAGCACTTCACGACGACCAAGCACACTGGCGAGCCGTGATTGATGAGCAATACGGTAATCGGCAATAATTTCTTCTTTGGAATACGGTAATACTACACCATTGGAGGTTGATGCAACCGCTTTTACTTCCTCAATCGTTTTTGCCGCAATATTCTTTTTCGCCATACTACAATTGTTTCTACCTCAGATATTCAGAGGAGTAGAAACACTATTTTCGGTGATTGTATTCGCGGCTGTTTTGTGGAGATGAGTTTGAGCGTAGTGTAATGTAGATTCTATTTTCCGGAGTTAACGACCAAGAAGCCAATACGGATCGTACCGTTTGTTGAAGAAATAGATGCAGGTGCTGCAGGAAATAATCGTCGCAGTGATATAGTAAAACTTCCGTTAGTGCGCGCCGTTATAATGGGGTTTACAATTTCATTCGCATCAATCGTTGCAGTGCCACCGTTCAGCACGGTTAGCATTACTATGCTGTTCGATTTAGTATATCGATTAAATATTTGTAGTGCTGCGGTGGTGGTATTGCTGTTTCCTTGCACAGGGGCAGTCGTAGTAATATCTATCACACCCGAAGGACCTTGGTCAGTCAGTATATTGTTATCATCTTCGGCTGCGGGTACTAAGTTACTGCCTGCTACATTGACGTTTGCGGCACTTGCGGCTTGTCTGCCAACGACAAACTCACCATTGACAATTTGCAAAGCAATGTTACTACTTGCATCTGTGGTAGTATTATTTCCTTCAGAGCGGATTCCTGTTCCTGCATTCGTATTAGCTGCCTGGGTGGTGTTAGTCGCGATCCCCCACACACCATATGTTTCGACATTTGCACCACCATTGCCTGTTGCCTCGCCTCGAATAGCGGCGGCACTTTGCAGCGTGCCGGCATACAGTGATCGGAGTGAATAATTTGTCAATCCGGTAAAAGCACCATTGGTAAAGGTTGGTGTAATATTGATGCCATAGAGTA
>JANYDV010000178.1 GCA_025363505.1 Bacteroidota bacterium | reverse complement strand
TATTTCATTCTCGACTGCAAATCCTTATGGTTTATTAAATACCTATATTATTGCAGGAAATGTAGCAGGATTCTATAATAATACCACCGACCAAATTAACCTTGTAACAAACTACACCAGCCAGTTTGGTACTCATTTGGTAACCGCAGGTGTCGAAGGCCATTTGTACACGATCTCCGATTACAACAACGGCTTGCCGTACGATGCGAATCCGTTCAGTGATTCATTCACCGTAAAACCGGTTCTTGCCGGTGCATATATCGGTGATAAAATGGAGTTTAGTGATATTACCTTCAATCCAAGTTTACGTTTCGATATTTATGCACCGGGCAATGATCATGCGCTGGTCGATCCAAACAAACCATTGGGTGATGACGGGCGTCCGAATTTCACAAAAGCACCAACGCAAACTCAGCTCAGCCCGAGACTCGGAATTACTTATGCTGTCACCGAGAAGACCTTGTTCAATTTTAACTATGGCTTGTACTTCAAACAGCCATTGTTTGGTGAGGTCTTGACCAATACCGGCGGAGATTTTACTCGTGTGTTGCAACGCGGCAACCAAATTATCGGCAACGGTTCGCTCAAGGCAGAACATACACAAGAGTTTACCGTAGGTTTTACAACAGCGGTCTCAGATTTGATTTCAATGTCAGTGCAAGGTATCTATAAAGATCTTCGTAATCTTTCAGGTTTGCAACGTATCAGCAATGACAATCTCGCTATCGGATATACATTATATTCCGATGATCAATATGGCAACTATCGCGGACTCGAATTGTCATTTGAAAAGAGAATGTCTGATAACTATTCATTCCGTTTGAGCTATACTTATTCAGTTGCAAAAGGTACTTCAAGCTCATCGACAGAAAATTATGGCTTGCTCATCAATCAGGGCACCTCGACAGGCGAAGACCCGAATGTGGTGTTGCCGCTGACACCTTTTTATCTGAGCTTTGATCGTACGCACGTTGCGCAGCTATTGCTTAGCGCAGGATTTGGTCCAAACGAAGGACCGACATTGTTGGGGACAAAATTATTCCAAGATCTCAGTTTCTCATCAACCTCTGAATTCCAATCGGGTGTGCCATACACACGCTTGGATGAAAAATTCAGACAAGCCGGCGAATTCAATGGCGATCGCCAGCCATCGTATTTTCAGAGTGATGCGACCCTGACTCGTTCGATCAGACTTGGTGATCTCTTCGGTGAGACTTTCGCAAGAAGCTCGCTCGATCTCCAGCTTGAAGTGGTAAATCTCTTCAATTCAACAAATCCGCTGACGGTGTATCCTACTTCAGGACAAGCGGATAATGATGGCTTGAATGTCAATTATGTCGGTAACATTGATTTTATTAATGATCCCTCGAATGCAGCCGGCGGACAGATTGATGCACTCGGCAAATTAAAATATAATGCTCGTTGGGATCTCAATCACGACGGCAGAGTAAGCATTCAAGAGCAGGGTGAGGCATATAAACAACAACGTGCCGATGGATTTGCGCGCCGCACCAACTATCAAGTGCCGAGACGTATGTACTTCAATGTCACCTTGCATTTCTAAGTATATCGACTGCACCGTAATTTATTTGTATTACACAGATTTTATTTGACGACAATGATGAATCAGAAGACCGCATATCGTTTATTGTATGTGACGCTTGCACTACTGACACTTAGTGTGTGCAGTGCAGATGTTTCGAGCCGCCCTGTGACTTCGAAATCTTCTTCGAACTCGACGCTCGTGTTCAAGCGCCAAAAGAATACGCTCAGCAATCTGGATTTCCAGTTCACCAACAAAGGTGTGCTTTTTAATAATGACCAGACAGCGGGTCTCAGCTGGCCGCGTGGCACTACCAATTCGTATATTTTTGGTGGTGGCTTATGGTTTGCGACCAAGAAATTTATTAATGGCAAAAAGAAGAAGCTCGTTGAGCTCGGTTATAATCCGAACTCAGGCGCCGGTTGGTACACCGAAGGTGAGTACCTCAAGACCGACGAAGACAATGGTACGGCAAACAGCTCGAAATACATTTCGTATATGAGCCCCCGTTATGATAAAAACTCGGGTAAATATACCGGTGGTGTCAATAATGCTGTTCCACCTCCGTATGCTTCATGGCCTCTTTGGGATACGTCTGATACTAAAACATTAAAGCAAAATTATTATTTTGGTGATTATATCTCAAGCAAAGCAACCCGCGAAGCTCTTGCGACAAAAAAGAAATCGAACGGACAGCCGATGGCTCCGGCGATGCTTTCGCAAGAAGATATCGTCAATGTCTATTCCGATTATGATGTCGCTGCTAACCCGGAATATAAACAAGGTTCGGGCTATCCATTTGGCTTGAATATCGTTGAAGTTATTTATTCTTGGAGCTTCGGTCGTTACCGTGATATGATTTTCCTTCGTCATAAAGTAACAAACGTATCGAGTGATACACTTTTTGAGTGCTTCATCTCTCCGGCATTCGATCCAGATTTGGGTATTGGTAGTGGTGCCGCAGGAAATGACTTTAACTCGTTTTATGGTTTGAACCCGGAAGATCTTACTCGCGCACGCCGCATCTTCCCACCATCATCTCCGTATTACAGCGACCCTACTAAGCTCAATATGGGTATGCAGTGGTCTGGTCGTGAAGGCGGAAAAGAGTACGGTATTATCGGTTTCGCATTCCTCGAAAGTCCGGCAGTAGTGAGCGGTGTTGCTATTGATAATTCTGATAGTTCATCACTCGGAGGGTACGGACCTTCGGCAAAACAGCAACTTGGTATTACGACATTCAAGAAATGGACGATCAGCAATGATCCTCCGACTCCTGACCTTCGTTATGACTTTCTTGCCGACGGTACGAAAGATCATGATATTACTACCACCGGTGATTTGCGGTTATTATTTGGTACCGGACCATTCACTATTTTCCCGGGTAAATCAGTAGAAACAACTGTTGCAATCGGCATCGCACTTGCAAGCACCACAAATCTCGAAGCAAATAAAGATTCGATTGTTAAATTGATCGGCTTTGCTCATACAGTTTTTGCTGATACCAACGGCAGTTATGCTGCGAGTGGTGATTCAACGACTACAATCGTTAAGCATTTTATCACTCCTGTTCCGCCGGAAATACCGAACATCAAAACAACCGGTCTCGACCGTGCAGTGCTGATTGAATGGGATAAGACGGCAGATAATTCTGTCGACCCATTGAGCGCCACACTTGCGTTTAATACCTACGAACTCTATCGTACTACTCGCAGTGACCATGACTCGACCATCCGCCCTGACGAACTCAATCCTACCGTAAAACTCGGCACGTGGTCCCGTTATAATTTGCGTCAAGATAGTATCATTCGTTATGATACCGTAAAGCTCAATATTAATCGTGGTACTACCAAAAAAGATACAACGATCACGACTATTAACTTCCTCGGTTTCAAGTACACCCGTACGAATCCGAATACACCGAATGTGGTACCGCATTCATTCCTTGATCTTGGTGATGACAATACCGACGGTGTCTTGACCGGCAACGAAGGCTTGCTCAATAACGTGAAGTACTATTACTTCTTGCTTGCGACCGATGAGTATGATTCAATTAACAAAGTGGGACCACTGACAACAGCATTAGTCAGCCCGAAAAACTTTGTGGTTGGTATTCCATCACGTCCGGTATTCCCAGATCTTCCAAATAAAATAGCCGGTGATCTTAACTGTTCCAGTGGTGCAGTCAATGGCGCAACGGGTTTAACTCCTGTTGGTGGTATCACCAATATCTCGCTTGAAATAGCAGATACCGGAAAATTTGTTGATCTCTTTGCTAATGATACCGTTGCGGTTTCGTTCGAGCTTCGCTGGCCCGAAACCAGAAACCATCGTTTCATCAATTTCAATCGCTTGATGTTATTTGTCAATATTATTGATAGTAATCAGCACGTGAATTTGACTTACGATAAGTTGTATCATCCACTTGCTTCGCCGCTTGTAAATCCTTACGATGCGCCGAGCGGTATTGTGCAGCAGGTGATAGGGCAGACAAAACCGGATTCGAATATTATCGGACGTTTTACCTCTGATAATTCACGCTTCGCACCGAATCAAACGGTTGATCAGGCATTCCGCCTGTTGGTAGATTACGAATTTCAGCAGTTGAATACTCCTTATCGTTTGCATAGTCTCACGTTTGACAATGCGAATAAAGGCTCATCTGCGCAGATTGTTCATCTATCACATCGCACATTCCGTGCGCGCCCTGACCAACCGGCTGTTACCGATCTAAGTAACATCCCTGATTACGCAACCTTGCCCGATTATACCGGTTCGCTTGGTGAGTGTCAGTATCAAATTACTTTTGGCAATGCTACAAACTTCAACGAAACAGAAGTAGATACGCTCGGAAAATTCTTTACGATCAATAGTATCAAAGATCCGCTGTCGCCGACAGAATTCCATCCGACGGTACTTCCGATCATTATTACGAGCAAGACGCATTGTGATGCAGTCTTGAAGCCAATCCGTCCGGGTTATCGTAACGATGTCATGGTCGAAGGTGACTATTCATTCTATGTCGGGACAGTTACACAGACGGGTAATATTTTTCCTGCCTATACTGACCCTGATACGATCTTGACCCCTCAGCCGGGTAAATACGCTGTTGATGCTTATCATTTCGGCGAGAGTGTGCCGGGTGATGCGAGTTCTGCTTCGTTCTTGTTGAAGACTACGGGTACAAATTATTTCCCGTATTCTGATCAGAACTCTTCAAACGGACAGACACTTGCAACGGTGCATCGCATCCGTTTGGCAGGCGCAGAAATTATGTTGAATTACCCAGGTATTCAAGCCGGACAAACCACCGGTGATACCTCGAATTATGGTGGACCGGCTCCGAGAGATTTCCAAACCGGCGATAAGATTTATGTCGGCTTTACAGGACTTGCTCGCGGCTTGCCATTCCCCGGTGCACCGTTTACAATATATACATCGCAAAAACATCTTAATTTTGCTGATAATGGATTGTATCAAGAGCAAAAAATTCTTGATGAAGTTCAGGTCGTGCCAAATCCGTACATTGTGACGAATTTGGGTCAGACATCGACGCAAAATTCTAAGCTATTCTTTACTCGTCTGCCACCGCGTGCGACGATACAGATTTATACTTTGAGTGGCGAACTTGTCAATACACTTGAGCATCGCGGATACTCGGTCAGTGGTGGTGAGGTGAGCCTCAACGATCGTTATCAGGTCGAAGAGTGGAATCTGCTGTCGGCTGGTCGTCAGCGTGTAGGTTCGCAAGTATTGATCGCTCGGATTATTGCGAAAGATCCGAAGACCGATGCAGTGCTCGGCGAAACGACAAAGAAATTTGCTGTGATCTTGGGCGGCTATCGCCAGGTGACCGGAAACTAATGAATTGATAAGGCAGGGGATTTCTCACGAAGTCCTCTGTTGTTTTTTCTACCTTTGAGTTGCAGATAGAGAACGAATGACTTACTTCAAATTTATTACAAGCACGATGGTGATGAGTTCAGCAAAACACACACGTCTCACACTGAAATCACTGATGATCGTCGGACTGGTATCATTGGCAATGACTGCCAATGGACAAACCGGAAGTACGACCGCAGCAGACTTCACCAACGTAGGTTCGGGCGGGTCGCTCTTTACAAAGATCGGCGTCGGCGCACGAGCAATGGGTATGGCTGGAGGCTTCAGTGCATTAGCCGATGATATTACAGCGTTGTATTGGAACCCTGCCGGTGTGGCTCGCTTGCAAGGCATCAATGCCAGTGCATCCTACACGGCGTGGTTTGCCGGTATAACCCATAACTTTATTGCGGCAGTTATTCCGCTGAGTGATCGCTACCGATTTGGTGTGAGCATGACCGTGCTCGATAATGGTACGCTCGATAAAGCGACCATAGCCAAAGATATTAATGCAGGTACGTTTAATGCAAACGATATGTCAATCGGCGTAACACTTGCGGGTGCACTGACCGACCGATTCTCATTCGGAGCTACCGTAAAGTTCATCAGAAGTGCCATTCTTGATCTTAGTGCAGAGGGAATCGGCTTTGATGCGGGTTCGCTTTATCAGACCGATTTCTATCATTTGAAAATATCGTTGGCATTGTCGAATCTTGGCTCTGATCCTAGCTTCCAAGGCAATTCGTTATCAGTGCTCGCGCAAAATGATGCGAACTCTACGGCTGCAAAGAACAATGCTAAATTGGTGACGAGTAGCTACTCGTTGCCGTTGTCGTTTCGTATTGGTATCGGGACTGACGTCTTCCAAGGTGAATCGCAAGATCAGAAACTGAATGTTGGTTTTGACTTTGCTGCTCACTCCGACGGACCGGAAACCTATAATCTTGGCGGTGAGTATATCTGGAATGATATGGTTGCTATCCGCGCCGGTTATGGCTTCAATCAAGATCAATTAGGTCTTGGTCTTGGTGCAGGTTTTAAGTTTAAGAGTGAAGACTTTATGGGTTCGATTGATTATGCGATCAATACCACAAAGTCGCTCGGCTCGATTCATCGTGTGACGATCAGCACTCAATTCCGTTAATATCATTCGTTTTATGTGTATCAACGCCTTTTTGACTTTGTCGAAAAGGCGTTTTTATTTGCAACAAACTGCAGTTTATTCGTATATTTCGACTCAAGATTCATCGTTGGTATTATGAAAAAAATTATTCTCATTGTCAGTTTTCTCATCTGCAGCAGCGTATTGTTTGCACAGTCTCGTCAAGATATGACCTATCTTGACGCTGTGTCGTTTATGCGAAATAATGATTCTGTTCAGATTGAAGTCTATTATAGTATCATTCAAAAAGGGTTAAAGTTTGAGCAGCATGGCAGCGAGTGGGAAGCAAAAATCTACGGTGTAATCGAAATATTGCAAGAAGGGAAACCGGTTGCGAGTGTTCAGATACATAAATTCAAACAATTTTCCGGTACACGCGAAGCTCTTGAGAAACAACAAAGTGATGTGATTATTGATGGTGCAATGTTTAAGGTTGCCGCGCAACCAAATACTGTCGCTCTTCTTATCCTCGCCCCCCAAGAACCCAATGGTGTTTCGGATACGATTCGCCGTCAAATATTTGTACCAAAAAGGAATGCAAATAAATTTCAATTTAACGGTATCGAACTGGCTACTTCGCTGAAGCCGACAAAGGATAATGCTAATTTTTTCGAGAAGGTTGGATATATGGTAATGCCAAATCCATCGAATATTTATGGAGATAATTACAACAAGCTCTATTATTATACCGAATTAACATTGCCGAATGGCAACTATGCAAGCGATAAAGCTGAAGTGCAGTTACGTGTTCTTGATGGCGAAGGGCATGAGATGTACAAAGCCTCGCAACCAATTACACTGTCTATCACCTCAGTCCCGGTCTTAGGCTCAGCAGAAATAGATGGTCTTCCGAGTGATAGTTATGTGCTCGAACTGACACTGATGCACAATGGCGTGGCTGATGCAAAAGTGCAGCGCATATTTTATTATGATAGTGGCATACAACTCGAAGAGCCTGCGCCGGAACAAACATCTGCGGCACCGCTTGATGAGAACACACTCTATCTGACCTCAGACTTTAAATCGATGAGCGAGTTAGAACTTGATGAGCATGCAACGCAATCATTTTACGGAGCACCGAGCAATACGCCGAAAGAGTATAAAAAACTGAAAGACGTCGAATCAAAACGGATGTTTCTCTTTAATTTTTGGAGAACCTCCGATAAGCAAACGCCAAACGCCAAACCATTGAGTGGATACCGTGCGATGCTATCTCGTGTTGCTGATGCGAATAAGCAATTCTCATTTATGAAAGTCCCGGGATGGACAACTGATCGTGGTCGGGTAATGATCGAATTCGGCAAACCCGATCAGATCGAAGCACAGCCTTTTGCAATTGATTCAAAGCCTTATACGATCTGGCAATACACCAGTCAGCGTTTGAAGCTCAGTGGTGGCTTTCGCCCCGAGTTTGTGTTTGTCGATAGACGTGGCGGCGGAAACTACCAATTGGTGCATTCGAATGTGCAAGGCGAAGTGTATCAACCTAATTGGTACTCAAACGAAGCCAGACGGACGCAATAACATCGCTTGATGAGATCGCTGCTGGTACTCGTCGGGATTATCATCGCTCGTTTGAGTTATGTGATTGGGGTTCGCAAAACAATTACGATTGAAAATCTCAAACGAGCCTTTCCTCATCATTCCGATCGTGAGATTGGAGTGATTGCAAAAAAATCTTACGACAATTTAGGGCGAGTGTTTGCCGAGATGATCTACCTTCGCTTTGGCTCACTAAAAGCGATATCCGAACAGACGGAAATGACAAATCCCGAACTCTACCACGAATCCCTTGCCGCAGGCAAAGGGCTGATCGTCGTGGCGGCGCACTATGCAAATTGGGAGTGGCTTGCACTTTCGGGGGCAATGAGTTTGCATTCAAATTTTGCGATTGTCAGAAAAAATATTCAGACTTCGGTTACCGAGCGTTTTCTTGAACATCTTCGCCTTCGTTCGGGTAATACATTGATTAATACTGATAACGCCTATCGGATGCTCCGGACACTTCGCGAAGGGAAGTGCATCGCAATCCTCGCCGATCAAGCAGCACCATCAGAAAGTGTGCGAGTACGATTTCTCAATACATCGGTACCCACGTTTGAAGGACCGGCGCGGCTTGCGCTGGCGAGTGGTGCGGAGATGCTTTTTGCCGAGTGTATTTTGAATAGCAATCGTGGCTATTCAATCACCTTTCGTAAGATCGAGAGATCGGCGAGTGATACTATCGAATCGCTGACGCAAGCTCATGCTTCTTGTCTCGAAGCGATGATCATCAAGCACCCGGAATACTGGCTTTGGCAACATCGCCGCTGGAAAAATCTTTGATGAATGTCCTTGTTATTCAACCGGCATTTATTGGCGATGTAATTATTTCGATTGCGTTTGCCGAAGCACTCAAGAGTGCTGACCCTTCTTGCAATATCGTCTATTTGGTCAGACCCGAATCTGTCAGATTACTGCAATATGCTCCTGCTATTAACACTGTTATTGCCTATGATAAATACGGTGAAGAATCAGGGAGAGCGGGTATAGAGTCGAAAGCCAAAGAATTAAATACGATGGGATTTGACGCTGTTGTTTGTCTGCACAGTTCGATTCGTACACTTGAGCTGGTCAAGAGGCTGAATGTAACTATCAAGCTCGGTATGGTCGCTCATAGTGCCTTTACGCGGCATATCCTGCCCCAAAACGGAGATGACCAAGCGAGAATAGCCGTCCGATTTGCCGAAGCATTGCAGCCAGAGTCTGTTGTTTCTTCGTTGCCCAAGCTCTATTTTCCAGATCATTTATTACCAAGCGATTTTACGACTTTATCTCGTCCTATTATAGGTATAGCGCCCGGGAGCGTGTGGAAAACAAAACGGTGGAAGGCAAGCTATTTTATCGGACTTGCAAATATCCTGTTGGAAAAAGGGATGTCTGTCGTCTGGATAGGCAAAGAAAATGATGTTGATACGGAGCTATTAACGTCCGTTAACTTATTGAAAAATAGAAGTATTAATTATTTATCTAAACTGTCACTTGAGCAATCGGGGGCAGTTATCCAACATCTTGACGTACTCATTTCTAATGACAGTGCTCCTGTTCACATTGCTGTTGCTACGGGTACTCCGGTAATTGACATATTCGGACCTACGATAGCGGAATTTGGTTTTGCTCCGCGTGCTGAGTCAGGGTTGAGCATTGGAGCCGAGAATTTATGGTGCCGCCCGTGTTCGTCGCATGGCTCGAATGAGTGCCCGATCCATACCCATCAATGTATGGAGGATATTAGTGTTCAGAGTGTACTAAAGAATATTAAGAAATATGTTTCAATCTGAAGCGATCAATAAACCTCAAATGCTAACATTACACAACCGTAATACAAAATAGTATAGGTAATAAATACCGGCAGTTGCAACACATGCAAATAATAGGCAGATGGGATAGGAAAACTGTGAAGAACGCAACAGCAAAGCAAAGATAGGAAAAAATGCCAACGAAGGTATGACTGCCCAAAAAATATTCATTGACAGGGATGCAACTGGTTCTTTTTCCGGTTGATCAATATATAACCAACTAAGCGCAAGTATTGATGTCAGAGGAAGTGAGATAATAATAGCGGCAATGAAACGGGAGCGCTTTGATATTTCTAACACGGCTACCACGATAATTGCCGTAAGAATTACTTTGAGGATGGTTCTGTAATCCATTTCTCTCCTTAGTGTGAGCTTTGATGTTCGAGACTTGAGCGTATCATTGATTCGTGTGCTGTGCTCGCGGCATTGACCCCCGATTGTGCGATCTGCTGAAGCATTCGCAGTGCTAACTTTCCTTCGGGTGTTACTGCCGCACGAATGTCTATCTCCAATTCAGTAACAATAGCATTGAATTGCTGTCCGATCATTTCTAAATGTTCAAGTTCAACTTGAACTATTTTTGAAGCTGAATGTGACATAAGTTTTTTTAGTTAATTACTTGTAGAAATTTAACAACTTTCCTGCAAATAGATTAATGCTATCTTTCCCTCAAGGAAAGCAGAGAACAATATGAAGCTGTTTTGATGTTGTCTTTTGCAATGAAAAATTTTATATCCAAGGTGATTCTCTTTTTACTGTTGTCGTTTGCGGCTCCGGCTGTCAATGCGATGCGTTCGATCGAGCGATGCGACCCGATTGTTGTTTTTGATGTCCAATCGAACAGACGCCGACGCAGTAGGATGTTTGAGCGTCGTTATGGTTTTGCCCCAACACCAAGTTTTTCGGAGTTTGCCCTATGAGTGGTTACAGCAAACTCTTAGAAGACGAAATTTTTATGAAAGGCGAAACAAAAGGTCGTCTGGGAACGGCATTAACTATTTTAACAGATATGTTGATCGAGCTGAACTCGCTTGAACTCTATTACCAAAAACCTACAACTAAAAGTGTAAATCCCTCCGAAATTGTAGCATTAAGAACAAAGATCGAAGAAACAAAAAATATTCTTCACGAAGCGTTACGATCACAAGGATGAAAGATCATATCTCACTATCGGAGGTACATAAATCAGTGTCGGTCCCGAAAACGGGGACCGGTATTAGTTTCTTCCGACGGTTACTCGCCTTTGGTGGTCCTGCTTATTTAGTGAGTGTCGGGTATATGGATCCGGGGAATTGGGCAACCGATCTTGAAGGCGGCGCACGATTTGGGTACGCACTACTTTGGGTGTTAGTGTTATCGAACCTGATGGCACTGCTGTTGCAGACGCTGTCGGCGCGGCTTGGTATCGTTACCGGGCGCGACCTTGCGCAGTCGTGCCGTGATGAATATCCCAAGCCTGTAACGATTGCACTGTGGATATTGTGTGAGATAGCAATTGTCGCCTGCGATCTTGCCGAAGTGTTGGGCACAGCCATTGCTATTAATCTTTTGTTTGGGTTGCCTCTGTTTTGGGGTGTCTGTATCACCGCTTTCGATGCGTTTGTGTTGCTTGGCTTGCAACGACTTGGTATGCGAAAACTCGAAGCCGGTATTATTGCAATGGTGCTACTGATCGGCGGATGCTTTTTGACAGAAATTATTTTAGCGTCGCCGAACTGGGGTGATGTTGCAACGGGACTGGTGCCGACACTTCCTATTGGGAGTTTGGTTATTGCTATCGGGATTATTGGTGCTACGGTGATGCCACATAATTTATATTTACATTCGGCGTTGGTACAAACGCGGGAGTTTGGGCTAGATGATGCAGGAAAGCGTGAGGCATGCAAGTTTAATTTCTACGATGCGTTCATTGCGCTCAATGGTGCATTCTTTATCAATGCCGCGATCTTGATCTTAGCAGGATCGGTGTTTTTTACAAAGGGGATTGAAGTCACCGAAATTGGGCAGGCACATACGTTGCTTTCGCCATTGCTCGGCACAGCGTTCGCCGGAATATTATTCGCTGTCGCTTTGCTTGCAAGCGGACAATCATCCACCGTCACGGGTACACTTGCCGGACAAATCGTGATGGAGGGCTTTCTGCATTTACGTATTCGTCCTGTTGTGCGTCGAATTATTACCCGATCACTGGCGATCATTCCTGCGGCATTAGTCATTGGCATCATGGGCGATTCTTCGACGCTTGGTTTATTAATCAGCTCTCAAGTCGTGCTGAGTTTGCAACTTTCGTTTGCGGTGATCCCGCTCATCCATTTTACGAGCAGCAAACGATTAATGGGTGAGTTTGCGAATTCGATTTGGATAAAGATCGGTTCGTGGCTTACTGCCGCAATTGTGTTAGGATTAAATATCCGTCTTGTTTATGACAAAGAAATATCACTCTTAGAAGACCCGTCGTCGCGAACGCTTGGTATTATTGCATTGCCGCTTCTTGCGGCGGTTGCGGGTTTGTTGCTTTATATTATCATTAAGCCGATGCTCAGGTCGGTACGTGAGTATGGTTTGTATTCGGCTCCGAAGATTTTTGATGCTTCGACACTCGATGTCTCCGCACACCAATACAAGACCATTGGCGTTGCTGTCGAAGGCAATGGCAATGACGAGCAAG
>JANYDV010000172.1 GCA_025363505.1 Bacteroidota bacterium | reverse complement strand
GCTTTACGAATATGTTCACGAAGGATTTCGGGTTTCATCGATCCAGCCCCGATCAACCCCAAAGCGCCGGCACGCGCAGCGGCAATGGCAAGATTTGCTCCGCTCGTCCAGACCATCCCTGCTTGGATAATCGGATATTTGATGCCAAGCTGAAGTGTAAGTGCTGTTTCCATTGCCTCAAAAATACGGGAAATGAAGAATTTAGATTGAAAAATTGAAGAATGAGCAAGTAAAAAGTCCAGAACTTCACCATTCCCGGAAGTGCTCCGGAAGCAAAACCGAGCGCCCGAGCCAAAAAATTGAGTAATTTTGTAGCCTATAATATCCCTATAAATATGTTAAAACGCGCAATACTCACATTACCTCTTTTGGCACTCGGACTTCTGGTCGCAAGTTGCGGAAAGAAAACTGAAGATATGGCTCCGGTTCAGCCGGGCGAAACAATCACTTTTAAGGATCAGGTGTATAAATTTTCCTACAAAGCACCAAAAGCCTGGGTTGCCGAATCCACCCCCGGCAAAAGTACAGCCTATTTTTCCACACAAGCAAGCGAAGTTCGCTTTCAGAAATTTACTGAAGGTGAGTTCGGTGCCAAAATCGAAGTCGGCGTAAAAGATGGCGTAACCAAAGAAACCGCCGTTGAGGAGTACAAAAAAAGTATCGAAGGCATAACCTTCTCCGCACCAGAGCCTGCAACTCTCGGCGGACAGCCTGCACTTAAAATAAGTTTTAATACCGGCACTGATGCTGATGCCTATATGGGCTATCGAATTTATTCAAATAAAGATTCGATCGTCACCTATTTCGAAGCCTCAACTTTCGGTAAAGGAAGAATGGACAAATACAAAGCTGTATTTGATCTTGCTGAGCAATCGGTCACATTAGGGTATGTGCTTCATCTAAAAAGTGGGAAGATCGACAGCGCCACGATGGACCAGCTTAAGAAAGAAGCAATGCCATCAGCAAATATGTCAAGCTATAGCGGCAATGGCTATACCATTCAATATCCCGATAACTTCAATACCCAAGCCACCGCCAAAGGTATGAAATTTGAAGGAGATTGGAAAGGTGCTTCGATCATCGTTGATGGAATACCTTCGAACGGACTTGACCTCGTAAAATTTGCATCGGAAAACTCAAAGAATAATTACGGCAACGCTCCTGTACAAAACGCGACCGTCGGCACAGAAGCCGGAAAAATGATTAATTATTCCGTTGTTTCGGGCGTCAGTTCACGAGCATATTTTGTTGTCCGCGGCGCAAGCGCCTTTCGGATTACGATCAACTGGCCAAAAGAAATGGAAAGCTCGTTCAAACCGACATTTGAAAAGTCTGTTGCAAGCTTCAAACTAAAATAATATTTGCACTTTGTATAATCGGGCGTTCTGATGCAAGTCAGGACGCCCGTTCTTATTCTTACTAACGGTTATATCAGCAATGTCTCTACACGAACATATAGAAGCGTTACGTCAGCTCAGCGACACCGAGCTGTCAGAACGCCGAACCGAAGCACTTGAAGTTTTTTCTGCTCTGAGAAACGGTCTCAATGATGGCACGGTACGTGCTGCTGAACAACTTGCTGGCATTGCGTCGGGTTGGAAAGTTAATACATGGGTTAAGCACGGAATTTTACTTGGCTTTCGCTTGGGGACGCTCGAAATGATACCGAGTGCAGAACCTTGGTCTTTTGCCGATAAGCAAACGGTCCCTGCTCGTAAGTTTTCTCTTTCGGATAATGTCCGTATTGTTCCCGGTGGTACGACTATCCGCGATGGCGCGTTCCTCGCACCCGGCGTGATCGTAATGCCTCCGGCATATATCAATATCGGTGCCTATGTCGGCAAGGGTACCCTTGTTGATTCTCACGCGCTTGTTGGCTCCTGTGCGCAGATCGGGGAGCGAGTCCATCTATCAGCCGCAGCGCAGATCGGTGGTGTCTTAGAGCCTGCAGGTGCCCTTCCGGTCATTATTGAAGATGATGTATTGATCGGCGGTAATTGTGGCGTCTATGAAGGCTGTATCGTGAGTAGTCGAGCCGTCTTAGGCTCGGGTGTGATTTTAACAGGGTCGACACCTATTTATGATCTTGTTCATTCAACGGTAATAAAACGAGCAAGTCCTGATGAGCCGTTGATTGTACCGGCAGGTGCGGTGATCGTCGCAGGAAGCCGCTCGCTGGCAGGACGTTCGGCATTTTCTGATGAGCATGGGCTTTCGCTCTATGCTCCGATCATCATCAAATACCGTGACGAAAAAACCGATGCAAGAACAGCGCTCGAAGGAGCATTAAGATGATTAAAAAGTATAAAAATACTCGTTAATGAAGTGCATGAGATTATTGTTTGGTAACGATGAGCACTGACAAAAGAAAATACATTGTTGTCACCGGAGCCGCAGGATTTATCGGGTGCAATCTTGTCCATCGCTTGAATGCCGATGGATATTCGAATCTCATTCTGGTTGATGAGTTTGATCGTTTCGCGAAGCAAAGTAACCTCGACCAGACCCAATACTCAGAACAGATCGACCGAAAAGATTTTATCGATTGGCTGGAGTTACGTGCCGAGAGTATTGACTTTATTTTTCATCTTGGTGCTCGCACCGACACAACCGAGTTTGATTTTTCTGTTCTTGAAACGCTCAACACGAACTACACCAAAGCGCTGTGGGAAATCTGTACACGTAAGGATATTCCCTTTCTTTATGCTTCTTCAGCAGCAACCTATGGTCCTGGCAATGAGGGGTTCAATGATGACCTCTCAACACTCAAAGATCTGAAACCCCTTAATCCGTATGGGCTCTCCAAACATCTGTTTGATATGTTTGTGCTCGAACAACAACAAACGCCTTCATTTTGGGTGGGCTTAAAATTCTTTAACGTCTATGGACCCTATGAACAGCACAAAGGGAGAATGGCATCGGTCGTATTTCACTCCTATGACCAGATAAAAAACAACGGTGTAGTAAAACTCTTTAAGAGCCACAAGCCTGAGTTTCGTGATGGCGAGCAACTTCGCGATTTTATTTTTGTCGGTGATGTTGTGAACGTCTGTATGTTCTTCT
>JANYDV010000165.1 GCA_025363505.1 Bacteroidota bacterium | reverse complement strand
TGATAAGTCGCACAATTATTTCTGAGGATGAGTCAAATTTTTCATCTTCTTCAAAATTAATAATGCAACTAGGCAATTCTAATATACGCAATGTTTATTAAAAAACCAAATTATTTTAATATTTTTCGCGAAAAAGGCTATTTTCAGACAACTTCCTGACCAATATAGGGTTATATACTATACAGATATACCTTGGAAACGGTGTAAACAATCAAGATACACTATTATTTATGGTTCTCGTACGAAGTGTTTCGTTGCTTTGGTTGATCTTTATCCTGATTAGTGCATCAGTCGGATTCGCACAACAGACCCCAATATGGCATATTGCCCCAAAAAACGCTCACGGTACTGTCACTTTTGCCATTCCTTCATCTCCCATGCCGATTATGGCAACAGGGATAACCACCCAAGGAATTATCACTGAAGCGGCTCAAGTAAGAGCTGCAACTACAGACATCGCACATTCGGTGCTTGGTATCCCGAAAGAATGTCAGCTCCTTGACGGCGGCAATAACAGCATTTCTATCACGACTGATTATACTTACCAAGGCACATACCATTCTATTCCAATACAAGATGTGTTTCTAAAGGTGACAGTTGGCAAAATCAATCACAGTATCATTGCTATCCGGAATTCGATTCCTTCGTTATCACCGAATGCAATAACTCCATCGCTTTCAATCGAAGAAATACTTGCTATAAATGATCAGTATTTAGGCACAGGAGCACAAATCACAAAATCGCCACAATTAGTATTGACTATAGATTACGCAAAGTCTGGACTTCGTTTAGCTTACGAACTCTGTGCTCGGGATAATGATCATGGTTCATGGAGAATGACTTTTGACGCATTAACGGGCGAATTAATTGAAAAGCGTTCACGGCTCCTCTACCATAAAGACCCTGTTTTAGAAAATAAACCTGTCACGATAAAAGCAACCGTTCGTTTGCTTACACCATTCGATTCCCTAACACAGGTACCACTACCATTTCTCAAGCTGACAACGGCTTCAAATCAAACAATAGTAACCGATTCAAACGGAATAGTTATTACAACGCTTCCCTCGAATGTAACAGCTTCACTTCAAGGGTTGTACTGCGGTGTCAAGCGGAGTGATGCGGCGAGTGCATCGGTATTTACACCACTGAGTAACGCAGCAGCTTCGTTTACATTTGATGACAATAATAGCAATGCCGCAGAACGTAACGCGTATTATTCGGTCAATGTCGCCCGCTCATTCATACATCGGCTTGACCCTGCTCTGACTGAACTCAATCGGTATATGCGCGTGAACGTTAATCTCGCTTCAACTTGCAATGCCTTTTATGACCCCGATTCCATCTCACTCAATTTTTTTAGCGCAGGATCTGGCTGCAGCAATACGGCGGAAATAGCAGATGTTGTCTTTCATGAATTCGGACATCGGGTACAACACGCTGTTTTCACACAAGACTTGCTTGCCGATTCCAATATTGTGAACAGTGCCATGGGCGAGGGATTCTCTGATGTATACAGTGCTTTCATGCGCGACGACCCACGCATTGGTGTTACTTTTTTTGGCAACAATTCCGATCTTCTTCGTAATTGTGAAAATACAAAACAATGGCCTACCGATATTTCCGGCGACCCGCATGTCTCAGGCGAAATTATCGCAGGTGCATTTTGGGATCTCAGAAAAGCGATCGGGCTTGATGTCACTACGAGATTATTTCAAACAATGATGCATCGTCATCCCGATGGGGCTGACGCATTTTCGTCTGAGGGTCTGATGGAAGCGTTTCTGCAAACACTCAACGCAACCATCCTCACCGATGATGATGATAATAATCTCACAAATGGTACACCCCATTACAAGCAGATAGTTGAGGCATTCAAACTCCACAATATTACGCTTGGAAGTTTGTTAAATATTACTGTCGAAAAACTACCGGATCAAGATACTACCAATAAATTTTATCCCGTTTCTATATCAGTATCGTATCAAGGTATTGTAGGAGAGGTGGATACAACCGCCGTTCGATTATTTTATTCAATTGATGGCGGAAGAACTTATGTGAGCATCCCCACTATACACATCGGGAATTCTTACCGAGCACTCATTCCGCCCCAACTACCCGGAACAAACGTCTATTATTTCGCGAGTGCAAAACTTACTATAGATGCAGATGCCGATGCTGTGACTTCACCAAACCCCCGATATAGTTTTTTAATCGGTTACACTCGATTAGTCTATGATGATTGTGAAATAAATAAGGGATGGTCGCTCAGCCAGCCAAGTGATGTGATAGCAACGGGAGCTTGGGAGTTTGCAAAGCCGTATGGTACTTATACCGACATTTCAACTCCCCTACATTTTATCCAACAAGATACCGATCACACTCCGTTAGGGCAACTATGCTATGTAACGGGAAATAAAAATGCCGATGTCCCCACACGGAGCCCCGGCAATGATGATGTCGATGGTGGTGCAACAACATTAACCACACCGGAATTTCATTTTGCAAATCCTGTCAACCCTGTGATCCGCTACTGGTACTATTATACTAATGATATGGGCAGCAGTCCCGGTATTTCTATTTGGGTTGTAAGGATGACGGTTGACGGTGGTCTTAACTGGAAAACCGTTACGCAAACTAATCAAAGCACCGATGGATGGACTCAGGCATCAATAGAGATCAGCGCCTATATCAAACCAACCAATAGAGCACAATTACAATTTATCGCCAGCGACAATGTCAGAGCATTAGTCGAAGCCGGAGTTGATGATCTTGAAACCCTTGATGCAAATCTTCCGAGTGTGAACGTTCGTATAAAACACGGCGAGTACATTTCCCTGCCTTATCCAAACCCAATTTCTGTAGGATCGATACTGAAATTTGCCGGTGATAATACTAAACTTGAACTTTATGATCTTACCGGGAAACAAGTAGCAAATGCTCATTCTTCGTCAATGCTTATTCCCAATTCCATAAATGCCGGGGTTTATGTGCTAAAAAGTATCAGCACTAAAGTGGAGATGTTTAAGATAGTCGTAACGAAATAAAAATATTCTTTAGGTCTGAATAATCCCGGGATTAAACTTCGGAATATCCGGATTATGCGAAGCCATCTCAATTCCTAATGAAATAACTTCACGTGTATGTCGTGGGTCAATGATGCCGTCAGTCCAAAGACGAGCCGCACCATAGAGAGGACCGGTTTGATCACTGTATCTCTTTTGAATATCTTGCAATAATTCTTGTTCTTTTTCGGGTGTAATTTTCTCGCCTGTTTTTGCAAGTGTTGCCACCCGAAGTGATAATAATGTTTTTGATGCTTGAGCACCGCCCATGACCGCAAGTTGTGCATTGTGCCAACTGAAAATGAGTCGTGGATCATAAGCTTTACCACACATCGCGTAGTTTCCTGCACCGTAGGAATTGCCGATCATAAATGTAAATTTAGGAACAACAGAATTTGCAACGGCATTTACCATCTTAGCGCCGTCTTTGATGATGCCGCCATGCTCACTTCTCGAACCAACCATAAAACCGGTGACATCTTGCAAAAACACGAGCGGTATCATTTGTTGATTGCAATTCATAATAAATCGCGCTGCTTTATCGGCAGAGTCTGAATAGATTACACCGCCAACTTGCATCTCGCCTTTTGCATTTTTTACCACCTTTCGCTGATTCGCAACGATACCCACTGCCCAACCATCAATACGAGCATAGGCGGTCACTATTGTTTTGCCATAATCAGCTTTGTATTCGTCAATCTCTGAATTATCCACAAGTCGTGCAATCAGTTCGTGTGTGTCGTATGGTTTGTTTGTGACTGTAGGTAAGATCGCCAGAAGATCATCTGCCGAAAATTTCGGCTCAACTGATGCGATGCGATCAAAACCTGCTTTCGGCTTTTCTCCAAACTTTGAAACGATCGAGCGTACTGTTTCAAGACAAACCGTATCATTCGGCATTTTGTAATCGGTCACTCCCGATATTTCGCACTGCACTCTCGCACCACCCAAACTTTCGTTGTCTATTTTCTCGCCAATTGCCGCTTCGACCAGTGCACTACCGGCAAGAAAAACATGACCGGTACCTTCAACGATCAATGCTTGGTCTGACATAATTGGCAAATATGCACCGCCCGCGACACAAGGTCCCATAATCGCAGCAATCTGGATAATACCCATACTGCTCATAACTGCATTATTGCGGAAGATGCGTCCGAAATGCTCTTTGTCAGGAAAGATCTCATCTTGCATCGGCAGATACACACCTGCGCTATCGACAAGGTAGATGATCGGCAACCTATTTTCGATAGAAATCTCCTGCGCGCGAAGATTCTTCTTACCGGACATCGGAAACCACGCACCTGCTTTTACCGTAGCATCATTAGCAACGATAACACAAAGTTTGCCGGATACTCGACCTATTCCGACAACGACACCCGCCGATGGTGCGCCACCTTCTTCAGGATACATACCATCCGCGGCAAAAAGACCAATTTCTTCAAAAACGGTATTTTTATCTACCAGAAGTTCAATTCGCTCACGAGCAGTCAACTTACCTTTGGCATGTTGTTTTTCGATATTCCCCTTCCCACCACCCAGTTTTGTACGAGTGGCAATATCGGCAATTTTGCGAAGTTCGTTAGTATGATGCTCGAATTGTCCGCTATAAAGTGCGGCACTGCGGTCAATCGGATTTCCGATGCTTTGAGACATTCGTGTTTTTTTTGTGTTATTGATGTGTAGAACATCAAAAACCCTTCTTTGGGCACCTCTGTTCACTACTTCTTATTATGGTAATTGGAAAAATGAAAAATAGTGTATTGCTTCTCCTGTTTTTACTAACTGTATGTTCGGTCTATTCCCCTGTTGTCGCACAGGAAAAAGTCAATTTTTCTGATCCTGATTGGGGTAATAATCAACTTACCCAAGAGCGTATCAAATATTGGGAGATGATGGAACGCCGCGGACCTGACACCAATATTGCTGAAGCTCGTGCACGGGCTTACAAAGAATTTACTTCTATGCACCTCCCAAAGGCATTTCTGGTTCAATCTACCCCCGCTTGGGAGCAAGTAGGCGGTTCTCAGGACGCACAAGTGAGTGGACGACCAACAGGCATAGCATTTGATAAACAGCACCCTTCAACTTGCTACCTCGCTACTTCCGGCGGTGGTGTTTGGAAGTCAACCGATTTGGGGAGCAATTGGATCAATGTCTCAGGTAGTTTTTCTTCCTATGCAATGGGAGGAATTGCCGTTGATTATACCGATGGAAATATTATTTATGCCGGTACCGGCGATCTCTATGACAGAACAGGAGACGGGCTTTACAAATCATACGATGGTGGATTGAATTGGACACGTGTTGCGACTTCGGCAAAAGTGAGCACAAGAATCAACCAAGTTGTACTCGACCCCGTCACGCCCACAACTGTGTACATTACAACTAACTCTGATTTGAGAAAAAGTACTGACGGAGGCACAAATTGGAAAACTATTGTCAATACGGGCACAACCACCCATCTTGTTATTGACCCGAACAATCCCCTAAGACTCTATGTCGGCGGGGGCGTGATTAAACGTTCTACTGATGGCGGCACAACTTGGTCGGGCGATCTGGCAGCGAACATTAGCTCAAAATCAACGATTACGTTGGCTATCTCCGCAAAAAATACTTCTCGAATTTTTGCAAGTATTGGGAGTGGAAATACAGGCGGCTCAGTAGGCGTTGCTCGTTCTGACGATTCCGGCACGACTTGGAATCTCCTTTGGAGCACTGAAAATTATCTCGGTCAGCAAGCATTCTATGATAACGCTTGCGCCGTAAGCCCCTATAATCCGGACTTTGTTTCTGTCGGTGGTCTTGATATTTATCGTTCGACCGATGGAGGCATTTCATTTACTCAAGCAACCGATTGGAGAGTAACACCGGGCAGAGCTGATTTTACTCATGCTGACGTCCATATCCTACAATATGGAACCAGTGGTCTTTGGACTTTGACTGACGGAGGTGTTTTTCTTAGCACAGATAATGCAAAGAATTGGATCTCAAACAGAAATACGACACTCTCAACGATGCTATTTGTCGGCGGCGATGCTGATCCCGAATTTACCTATGTTGTCGGTGGTGCACAAGACAATGGTATTAATAAAGCTACCACTTCCTCAACCTCTAAATTCTTTAAACAAAAGCTTGGTGGTGATGGCGGCAGATGTTTCATCTCCCAAACTGATGGCTTAACAGTTTATTCAACTTACATTGGCGCTTCGCTTCAAAAATCACCTGATGGTGGTGAAAGTTGGAACAACGGACCCCACTCAACAAGCCCAAGCAATATTTTGCCAAATGGTGGGCTTTATAACGAGGGGGCTCCATTTTATATGGTTTACGATGTTTGCGAATCCGACCCGGCGATTGTTGCCATGTGTGGATATACGAATGTATACTATACCGATGATGGTGCAGGCTCGGTAAGACCAATAACGAAAAGTAATACATTGGGATCAAGCCCACAATCAGTACATGTGCCAGCTGCTGATCCGAACGTTGTATATGTTGGCGCTGGAAGTGGAACATACATTACCAAAGACTTAGGAGTTACTTGGAAAAAATCTGCCAAAAATATTGGTACTGTTGCAGATTTTACCAGTGATCCGGCAGACGCTTCTATTGTATGGGCGGCTGTTGCAGGTTTTGGATCCACCCATTTTGCTCGTTCGACCGATTATGGTACAACTTGGGAAACCCCGGCTACCAATATGCCTAATATTGATGCTTCTTGTATTGCTCGGGCTGCAAATGGAAATTTATTCATCGGACATACTTTCGGTGTCATTGCATCTACTGATAATGGTACGTCTTGGTTTGCCATCAGGCAGGGTATGCCTTTGACGCAAGTCACTAAACTTCGAGTACGCGGTACAACAACCAGCTATCTTCTTGCGACTACGTACGGGCATGGAATGTACAAGCTTAATGTAACTGATCTTCCGACGATCATTCAATTAGATGTCCCGAAGATTACATCTAACGACAAGCAGAAAATCCTATCCATCAGCCCAAATCCTGTTCGTAATAAAACCGAGCTGAGCCTTACATTCACAAACGCGCTATCAGGACAAGTTTCTATCAAGCTTTTTGATGCGGTGGGTAAGGAGATCAAAACGCTTCTCAACGAGTATCTTGAAGAAGGCTTGCACACCTCAACCGTCATAAGCCCTGATATCTCAGGTCTATATTGGCTCGTTCTTACTGCCAATGGAAGTACCGTCACCGAGAAATTTATCTGTCAATAAATTGATAATAAACAAGTTAGCGGTTTTAACAACTTTATTTCCTGCTTCTATTTTATTTAGGGCAAGGAATTATGACCTAAATAATTTGTAACAAAACGACCCCTTAAGGGTACTTATGTATATGGAAATGATTGTACAATTTCCCGATTTACTGTTTTAAGTGTTAACTAATAATAAATAGTCATACTTTTCTTTGATACTGTTTTCGTTCGAACAACTAAGCCCTACCGTCCATGCAAAGTGCTGGAGCTACTCATACTCGCCAAGCGAGAGTTCGGACTTACGTTGCGATATGTCATCAATCAAAGAAGAACTACGACTATGGAAATCAGATCAACCCTTCATTCTACTGCTTCTCAAGAAGCAACAATTAACTCTTTCGGTACGCTTTCCCAACTTGGGGAATTGCGGAATGAATTCAAAGACGGTATTACCAATCCCCTTGCCGCACTTGTCAGTGATGAGATATATTCAATGCTCCGCTCGAATGACTTACTCAATGAGAAGTCTCTCCGTGACTATATTATCCGACAGATGTTCCTCAAGTTGAAAGCCGATGGTGAAATGCGAACCGGCGAAGCTATCAAGGCATTAATGGCAATGTATCCTTATTTGCAGTTTGATACAATCCGTAAGATCGTCTATCGTGTCTATCCGACGAGTACCCGTAAATCGATGATGTAATATATTAACCAAGAATGTAACAACGCCACACAGGTGGGCGCTGAGTAAAAGAGACACTGTTCATGTTATCGTAAGATACAGGGAGCAGTGTTTTTTTTCGGTCTAAGCAAAAAAAAAGCCGGAGTTGAGTAACTCCGGCTTAAATATCTAAAGAGAAATATTACTGAGTAGGGTTTGACCTGACAATAATAAATCGAGGTTGGAACTCAGGTCGAGGCTCATTAAAACGACCTACAAGGAATACCTCATAGATTGCACCATCTACGGCAGTGAACGGAGTGGAAGTAATCGTAACGATATTTGATGCAGCGGTAAGTACTGCCTTAACAGAAAAACTGCTTCCCGCGTCGATTACGGTTGTTGCATCAAAATCCTTCGGTTTTTTTATCTTCGTAAATGTTGCACCACCAACGACTGAAAATACTGCTGTTGGCACGACAGTCTTATAAGGACCTGCCGTCATATTCCCTACAACCACAAGAGCTTTTCCTTTGACTGATTGATCAGGTATTGGGATAGTCAGCACACCTTTTGATGAATCATACGGAGGTGAAAGCGTCAACTCTTTTTTAGAATCCTGCACGCTGTCAAATATTACAACAGACATCATTTTATCACTCTTGATAACAGAGCTGTTTGCGTAGAATCTGAATAGAATAGGATCTGCAACGCTTGGTACAGAACTAAGTGGGCTAACAACCTTAACATAGACTACGCCTGTCAATGGAATCGCTCTCGGAATTACTTCCAAGACACCATCAGCAGTAATGCCCTTCGGTGCAGGTGCTGTAGTGAAAGGCTGTATACGGCTATAGTCGTATGAGGTATTATTGTTAATAATAAGTCCCAACCCGCTAACACGATAATCTGTCAGCACTGCAGAAGGAAATGAAGGCGGTATTAATGCATTAATAATGTTATAACGGAATGTCAATGGCACAGGTAATTGGTCGTTACCGGCGTCATTGTCATCATAGAGGTGAATACGGACACTATCATCAATCACCCGATTGCCACTGATTTCATCAACTTGACGGCAAGAATCAGCTTGTCCGCCCCAACTGATCGTATGGAATGAACCACCCGCAAGAGAAACTCCTGCAAGACGCCCTAAAATAGTACCACTCGGATCAGTAATGAAAAACGTAACTGTTGTGTCAGGTCGTGTTGGTATCGGATTATATGAACTAAGCTCTTTGTATGCTGTAAGATCAGCCAAAATACTTCCGTTGATTGGGTCGCCGACTCGAATCATCAAGCTTGGATTGTCTTCGGAAGAATTTAGAAAACGAAAGTACGCATTTTGATTTGATGTCCCGGCTGGTGGGTTGTCAGATATTACTTTATGAGGATAAGTAGCAGATGATCCTTTATCAAAAATAATCCAGGATTGCTTGTCGTTTGGTTTAAGTGTAATATCGGTTTCGGCAAAAACATTTTGGGTGCCGGCTTGTTTTGCGATAAAATGATATGTTTGCCCGGCTCCGCGACCAGTAGGGAAATTCGTCACGTATGGGGTTGAAACTCCGTAGGTCAATGGCGAAGGGGTCAGGAGCACCGTATCTTTTGATCCCACTGGAAAATAAAAGATTTGCATCGGTGTACACTTACCGAAGTACATCACTCTTGCCGAAGCAAAATCAACATATCCGGGGTCAGGAGCAGTATCTTTACAACCACTAACCATAGAGCCAACAGTGAGCAGCAACAGTGCTGCAAGTGCATAAAATGCTCGGTTTGAATACATCTTCATCATTTTAGAATATGCTTTCTGATGACACAACAAAAACTATCGTTATTTATGATAACACGGTGCTACAATAAAAGTAGCACGCTAAGAGAAGCTACAAAGATACGCCCAATTTTCCCCGTTTTAGCGAAAAACGACACAATCCCCTTCAAAGATTCTCTTACAATGAATTCAGTGTAAAATTCTCAAGATAATATTTCACTCGTTCTGTATATTGTACCCCGTATTGTCCGTCGATAATCCGGTGATCGTAGGAAAGCCCCAGATACATCATCGAGCGGATAGCAATATAATCATCGCCATTTTCATCAGTCTTTACGACTGCCCTTTTCACAACAGCACCCGTCGTCATAATAGCCACCTGTGGCTGTGCGATGATCGGCGTACCGAAGAGATTGCCAAACATTCCGGGATTAGTAAGTGTAAACGTACCGCCTGAAATATCATCCAATGTCAGCTTCTTTGTACGGGCTTTGACAGCAAGATCGGTAACAGCATGAGCTATACCGGCATAATTCAAACTCTGAGCCTTCTTGATGACAGGCACTATCAGTGACGGCGGCAATTGAGAGCCTTCCGGTGGAGGGACACTTACCGCAACACCAAAATTGACGTCCTTTTTGACAAGAACATTCGTACCTTCAATCGAAGCATTAATAAATGGAAAATCTTTGATTGCGCGAATCATTGCTTCAATGAAGATCGGAGTATATGTAAGATTTACCCCTTCGCGACGTTTGAATTCATCTTTGAATTTTTCGCGGAATTTTACAATTGCCGTTACATCAACTTCACTTACGCTCGTGACGTGGGCGCTGGTATGCTTCGAGCGTACCATATTCTCAGCAATGCGCTGACGGATATTATCCATCGGAATAGAGACATCTCCTGGGAAGGTAATAGCAGGTCCCGAAGGTGCAGGTGCCGACTTCGCACTAACAGACGACGCTGGTTTTCCTGTCGGAGCCGAACCGCGAGTCGAGAGATATGAAAGAATATCGTTTTTATTGACTCGTCCACCAAGTCCCGAACCACTAATCGAATCAAGTTCAGATGATGTAACTCCCTCTTGCTTTGCAATAGAACGCACCAAAGGAGAGTAGAATCTGCCGGATGAGCTATGCGAAGCAATAGGTGCACCGGCAACAGTCTGTGTAGGAACCGGTGTTTGAACTGCCGCCTGAGCAACAGACGTAGGTGCTGACTGAGGAGGTGCTTGTGATACAGCTACACCCTGACCTGCGATATACGCCAAAATACCACCAACTGCCACAACTTGCTTTTCTTCAGCTAACACTCGTATTAATGTTCCGGCGATTGGCGAAGGGACTTCGGTATCAACTTTATCGGTTGAAATTTCTAAAATAGGCTCGTCCTTCTTAATACTATCACCCGGTTTTTTAAGCCAACGAAGGATAGTGCCTTCGGTGATACTCTCACCCATTTTCGGCATTACCACAGCTTGTTCATTGGCGGAAGTGGTTTGTGGTGCCGAGGGTGCCGGTGCTGGAGCGGTTGCAACAGGAGCGGCGACAGGTTCAGGAGACGGTGTCGAAGATGCGACAGGAGCAGCAGAGGCTTTCTCGCCCGCTTCACCAAGTACAGCGATTGGTGTACCTACGGCAACGGTTTGTTTTTCTTGCACAAGCTGTTGCAACAGCACTCCGGCACTGGGTGCCGGGACTTCGGTATCCACCTTATCAGTTGAGATTTCCAAAATCGGTTCATCCTTCTTGACACTTTCACCAACTTGCTTCAGCCAGCGTAAGATCGTGCCTTCAGTGATGCTCTCGCCCATCTTGGGCATTACAACGTTCGTTGCCATTCTTGCTTTTATTTAAGGTTCTAAGAAGCAGAGGTAACATTAGTTACGAGAACTTCGCTCCTATAAATTAATGGAAGATTTTTTTAACGTTACAAATTACTTTTCAAAGAAAGGCACTTACATTCTATTGGGGCAATACCTTAAATGTCCTACGTTCATCAGCAATCTTTACTGATACAAATACTGTGGAGTTTATTTTTGGAAATGGCAACTCAACCTCAGTTCCGGGACAATCAATCTCAGTGTTATATAACTCTCTTCCCAAAATATCGAGCATCCGGATTTTTGCCCGCGAGGATGTTCGTGGAAGATACAATTTTATTTTTCTTCTGTCGGAATATAGAGCGACATTATCAATTAGTGAATATATTTTCCTCTGCCGAACAGTTGTCATACCACCGGTATATCTTAGAATCCAACCGTTATCTGCAACTGCTATACCTATTATTGAATCTATAAAAGAGATAGAACGGATTGCCGTTAACTCAGGAAATACTTCCCGACCCCAAGAAATTCCGGCATTAGTTGTATGATAAATTACTCCGTAAGTAGAATCAATCCCGACTGCCCAGCCATTTTGTGCATCTGTAAAGTACATATCATAGAGACGCATTGATTTTGCGGAGCCGTCTAAGTATGACAATTCCCAACTTCGGCTTGTATCCAGTGATGTATAATAGCCACCACCATAATAAGTAGAAAGTGCAAAACCTTTACCCAAGGTCGGGAATGAAACAGATCGGAGGTCAGGACCAGAACGAATACTATCAGGGTTCAAAGTCCCAAGCCAAGTTTTTCCTCCATTAGTAGTGCGAAGAAATAAGCCTTGATAACCAACGGCAAACCCAACAAGAGAATCTAAAAATTGCATACTATTGATTCTAAAGTAATAATTTCTGGAATTACTTACGTCTGCAATATATTGTACTGCCCATGTAACGCCACCATCTTCGGTTGCAAGTATACCAACATAATTACATCCGATCCAACCATGGAGTTTGTCAAAAAAATGTAACGATGTATATTCATAGTCATCAGGTAGAGTCTGATTCGGTGGCAACACTTGTATCTGGCTCCAATGCTTTCCTCCGTCTATAGTTTTGCTTATACACCTTCCGTCGAGTTGCCATCCAAGTTTAGAATTCAGAAATTGCATTTTTCTGCTTCCACATGATTCATCAACAGAATCTTTATTCCAACTTCTTCCACCATCAAACGATCTCGAAAAACGATAGAGACCCGCTGAGATAAAAATAGTATCCGATGAAATAATTGATGCAGAAACACCTGTGCCTGATACCCAATGAAAATAGCCCATAGTGTCGGATATATGGACAGGCTTCCATTGCGAATACCCAACAACTGAACAGAGATAAGTATAAAATACAAACCCGAAAAGAGAGTATTTCATAAGTAATTTCATCTTTAAAAATAATTTATTGTAAACATCATAGCTGATCATTTATCTGGTTGCGGTTTCCAAAAATGCTTCTCCATATCTACTTTTTCCTCTTTGAAGGTTACGCCTTCTCGTTCGAGGAGGTAACGCATTCTTTTATAGCCGCCAAATTTGTGTGCTGCGCTTAACGCTCCGATTCTATTAATAACTCGGTGCGGATGAATACCCATATCTTCGGGTACGGCACCCATCGCATATCCCACTAAACGCGAGGAGCCTTTTGAGCCCAGAAATTCGGCTATAGCGCCATAGGTTGTTACTTTCCCTTCCGGTATCTGCGCAACAACTCCATAGACACAAGCGTAGAAATCATTGGATCGAGCCTTCGAGGCGGTATTTTTGTTTACAGCAACATCGAAGTAGTCAGGTAGTTGTTGTTTCTTCATTCTTATTTACACTTTATTTTGAGTGCTCCGTTTCGCATAGCAATCGTTGGTAGTGGCGTCAGCGGCTTGAGTGCCGGTATCGAGCTTGCACTGATGAAAACAACACGCCAACTTGACATTACACTCTTTGATGAACGTACAACACCAGGCGGCAGAACACGATCATTTGTCGAAAAAAATACCGGCGATGTTATTGATAACGGTCAGCACCTTATGATGGGCTGTTATACTTCTACGCTCCGATATACTTCGCAGATCGGAACCTCAACAAAACTTTCGCTATTAAGCCCTCTCCAAATTCCCTTCTATCAAAAAAATATCGGGACAATTGGTTCGCTGCAAGTCTCATCCAAACTTCCCGTCCCTGCCAATTTATTGTTTGGTATCCTTTCAAGCGACTTGCTTGCAAACTATGAGAAACTTGCCGCTCTTCGTTTTGGTGCGTCGGTTATGCTCTTTAGTTATGACAAACCATTTGCCAACAAGACTTGTAAAGAATTATTTTCAGCAATGCACCAACCGGAGACGTTAATAAAAAAACTATGGGAGCCGATTATCCTTGCCACGCTCAACGCAAGCATCGAGCAAGCCAGTGCCCAGCTTTTTCTCAATACGTTACGAACTGTTTTTTTGATGAATCGCACATTTTCGTCAATATTACTGCCAACCGTTGGACTTTCTGATTTGCTCGTCAATCCTGCGATCTCATTACTGCAAACATTAGGTCATAAAATTCACACCGGCAAACAGATTGTAGCAGCCCATGAACAAAGCGGAGTAGTCTATCTCAGTGTTGAGGGCGTAAGTGGATATGACACATTCGATGCACTTATCATTGCCGCATCGCCGATGCCACAATGGGCAGCAGAATTTATTTCTCAATCTTCGATCCCCGCTTTTTCTCCGATTGTTAATGTCTATCTTTGGCTCGATAAAAAGATCGTTCATCACCCGATCAATGGATTCATCGATACCGATCTTCAATGGTGTTTTCCCAAAACAAGCAAACACTCAACTCAACTTATCGCATGTACCATTAGCGCAGCGAATGAAATGGCTGAGCAAGAACCATCACAAATTGTCAAGACAATTTCCGATGATTTATTTGGCTCCGTTGGAAGCTCTGCAACAATCAATCATTCGGTCATCCTTAAAGAAAAACGTGCTACATATTTAATGTCGCCTGATTCACAACAAGATCGCCCCCCGATCCAGACACGATTTCATAATATTCAATGTGCTTCGGACTTTGCCCAAAATGCGCTCCCAATGACTATCGAAGGAGCTATCCGAAATGGGCAACGGGCAGCTCGGAATTTATTTAACGACCTTTAACTGTTGAGTGTTCTTAGCATCTACTATTCCCACTCGGCAGAGGGAAACTCTATGGGAATCAATGCGTATCAAGAATTCCCGAAAGCATATACTAAGCTACTGAATACCACTGATAAAGAATATGAGCACAACGACCACCGACCCAAAACTTGATAATTTTAAGCAAAAAGCGCGACGGAAAAGTATGCGGAAATGGATGACTATTTTCGTCATCGTGCTGCTTGCCGGTGGTGGCGCGTATTACTATTTCACAAAAGCGGATGAAGCACCCCAAATTGCAATCCGTTACGCTACGATCGAACGAGGGGATATTATCAAGTCTATCAGTGCTACAGGCACTATTCAAGCGACAAAGACTGTACAGGTTGGTTCGCAAGTTTCGGGCACCGTCAAAGCACTCTTTGCTGATTTTAATTCTAAAGTTAAAAAAGGTGATCTCGTCGCGGTCATTGATCCTACATTTTACGAAGCAGCCGTTAAACAATCTCAAGCCAACTTTGAAAAAGCATTGGCTGACAAAAATAAAACCAAACGTGACAATGATCGTGCCGAAGAGCTATTCAAAAAAGATCTTATTTCAAAAGCCGAGCATGATGCTGCTGTTGCGGCGTATGAAACTTCGACTGCATCAGTCAAACAAGCCGAGGCATCACTTGAGCAATCTAAAGTTAACCTCAGTTATACACAAATTCGAGCCCCTATTTCTGGCACCGTCATAGCACGAAGTGTTGATGTAGGTCAAACTGTTGCAGCTTCGCTTAATGCTCCGGTCATTTTTATTATTGCCGAAGACCTCCAAAAAATGCAAGTGTGGGCTAGCGTTGGTGAAGCTGACATCGGTTCTGTTCTGAAAGGTCAAGAAGTTTCATTCACGGTCGATGCATTTGGTGATGAGAAATTTGTCGGTACCGTAAATAGTGTTCGTTTGAATGCAACTATCGTCCAGAACGTCGTAAATTATACAGTTATTATCGATGCCGATAACGAGAATCTCAAACTTCTTCCTAGTATGACAGCGACGGTGACGATCATCAATACATCAAAAAAAGATGTGCTACGTCTGCCGGTTGCAGCACTTCGATTTACACCACCAATGATGGATAAACCAAAACCAACGGGTACAGTCGGTGGTGGTTCGAGGGGGTCGCATCAGATGAGCGATGCAAATGATTCTGCCTCAGGGCTCACCAAAGGGAAAGTATATCTTAAAGTGGCGAATCAATATGCGTCAAAAAATTTCGGTTTAGAGGCTGTCCCGGTTATGACCGGAATTAGTGATGGCTTGTTTATAGAACTAGCAAGTTCTACAAAAAACATTAAAGCCGGTGATAGTGTCGCCGTCGGGTCTATTACATTGAGCACTCCGGGTGCAACAACTGCAGCACCGGGTGCAAGCCCATTCGGGACAACAAATAACCGTGCAGGACAAGGAATGCGGAGACCATAATGTTCAAAAATTTCTTTTCATCGGTATCGATGGCATTTGAGTCACTCGTCAATAATAAAGTTCGAGCAGTTCTTACAATGCTTGGCATTATCATTGGTGTCGCTGCTGTGATCACCATGACCGCGATCGGACAAGGCGCAAAAAAAGCGGTTACTGACCAGATTGCATCACTTGGCACGAATGTCTTGACGGTCTTTCCCGGCTCAACGTTCGGTGGTGGCGTAAGTTTTGGTGCCGGCACATCAAATAAATTAGTCGAAACTGATGCAGATGCTATACGACGCTCTTCGTTGATTACCGCCGTTGCTCCTATTGCTACTGCTTCTGCGCAGATTGTCGCCGGCGGACAAAACTGGTCTACACGTGTCAATGGCACAAATCCCGATTACGTTATTGTTCGCAATTGGAAGTTGACAGATGGATCAAACTTTACCGCTAATGACCTGATGCATCAATCCAATGTTTGCCTTCTTGGTAAAACTGTTGCAGATAATCTTTTCCCCGACGGTCGATCTCCGGTTGGGGCTACAATTCGAATCAAAAAACTTCCATTTAAGGTCATCGGTATAATGGAAGGAAAAGGATTTAATTCTTTTGGTATCGATCAGGATGATATTATTCTTGCTCCGCTAACCACCGTACAAAAGAAAATTCTTGGGATCACCTGGCTCAATACAATCGTTGCAAGCGCAAGTAGCGCAGAAGAAACCCAAGCGGCGATACAGGAAGTCGGTCAGACAATTCGCACCCAACATAAACTCTTGCCGAGCGAAGCTGATGATTTCAATGTACGTTCGCAATTAGATCTCGCCGCAGCAGCCGATCAAAATGCAAATACGTTAACGAGTCTTCTCCGCAACGCCGCGATCATTTCATTACTCGTTGGAGGTATCGGCATTATGAATATTATGCTCGTGACCGTCACCGAACGTACACGAGAAATCGGAATTCGAAAATCCCTTGGCGCAAAACGTGCTGACATACTTGTACAGTTCTTAACCGAAGCAATGACGCTTTCACTTGTTGGTGGTATTCTCGGTCTTGGTGTTGGGTATGTAATGAGCGCAATTATTTCTGCAAGTAATGGCTGGACATTAACTATCTCGCCGCTTGCAACAGGTCTTGCCTTCGGAGCCGCCGCATTGGTAGGCGTTTTCTTCGGATACTACCCTGCCCAAAAAGCGGCGAAGCTCAATCCCGTTGATGCACTTCGATATGAGTAATTCGCCCGATATTCGTATCGGCGATCTCATTGCTACCGATACTGCATCTGCATCGTCCGGTGATATTGTTATCATCGGGGTACCGACCGACGAAGGCATCCTCCGCAATGGCGGGAGGGTCGGAGCGGCACAAGCACCGGATGAAATTCGGAAGTATCTAAAAAAACTAACACCATTTTCCGGCAAAGAACAACAACGTGATATTTCCACTGTCAAGATATTTGATCACGGAAATATTGCCGGTAAAACACTTGAAGAAATCCATAAAACTGCAACAGCAACCGCATTAGACTATTCGTCACGTGGATGTTTTGTTATCTCTATTGGCGGCGGTCACGATATTACTTATCCCGTAGTAAAAGGTATTCATCAGTCTCAGAATCAGCAACTCGGGTTAATAAATATCGATGCTCATCTTGACGTTCGTCCGAAAAAAAATAATCTTCACCACTCCGGCAGTAGTTTCAGGCTGTTGATCGAAGAAGAAATTATCGATCCAACTCGGTTTGTCGAGTTTGGCATCCAACCATTTTCTGCTGCGAAAGAACATTGTGATTGGACAACTGACCAAGGCGCATCTGTCCTCTTCTATGATACTATTCGTAGCAAGAATGTCGAGACTACTTTGAACGAGTCTCTTGAGCAGATTGGCAAGTGCTACCTTTCGTTTGATATTGATTCAATTCGTTCAGCTGATGCTCCGGGCTGCAGTGCCCCGTCACCGATCGGCTTCAGCGCAGACGAAGCCTTAGAAATATGTTTGATTGCGGCAAAATCCGGTCAATTGATGGGCTTTGATATTGTAGAAGTCAATCCTCTGTTTGATGTTGATAGCCGAACCAGCCGTTTGGGAGCAAGAATGATCGCAACTTGTATCTTTGGATTACAGTAAGACTTGTCAGTATTACCGATAAAAAAGCCGCGGCACAAGTGCCGCGGCTTTTTTTGTGGGATGATGATTCTTTAGTTTGCTACAATTACTTGTTTCGAAGTAACAAATGCTACACCATCATTGGTTATGCCGCTGAAGCGGACGATATACGAACCGGCAGCAATGTGTGCTCCGTTGGTCGTTGTTGCATTCCAAATCCATTGGTTTGTAACTGATGTGCTGAACATCTTTGCACCAAGGATGTCATAGACTTCAACAGTTGCCGAACGTACACCGGCTAGATTAGCTGTTAAGCTTGTCGTCATCGGGTTTGGTGTGACGATGATCTCGACACCTGCAGGCACTGCATTACGAACACTTGATGTAGCGGCTTTCACACCCTGAACATCAAATTCGTTTGCGAGAAGTGCATGGTCAGCATCAATGATAAGCTTATCATGATGAACAAGATTGTCTGTTGCTGTATAGACGAGCGTTACCGTCAAGACATCATTCGGATGAAGTACGAATGGCGTTGGGGTAGGGTTCGTGCTCTGAATTGCAAAGAACTGTCCTGTCTGGAGAGTGATACTCTTCACGGTTGCATCAACGGTCAAATTATTTGTGAATGTGAACGTCTTTGTCGGATTTTTACCGTTTGATTCAATTGCAAGTGTACGCTTCTCGGTCGGGAACAACGGACGAGCAGTTGTATCATCAGTATGCACATCATTGTCATGGTGTGAGTAACCGATAAGCTTACCAACAACATAATGTCCGTCGCACTTCATACTATCGCCATTTGCGGTTAAGTACAAACAAGCGTTAAACGTACTTTGGACTTCGCCATTCGAACGAGCGAACGGAGTAAATGTATAACTAAATGTCGCAGTGCTATGAGCAGCGATCGTTATCGGCAACTGAGCCGTCAACGAGAAGGCGCGTTGATCTTCGCAACCAAGACTATCGGATGTGACGGTGATCGAAGCACCGGTATTATTGATCAATGTCAATGTGCGATCAGCACTTGCGCCGAGAACGATACCATCATGGAAACCATCGCCCTGTTCGATCTTCAAGCAAGTCGTTGGATGGTCGCCGCCACCATTACTAGAGGCTTTGAGGGCACCACTAAATCCGACAGTTAATACTTTACCATCCAATTGCTTAGAAGGGATAGAGTAATTTATCGTTAATGAACAGCTTGCTTCTTTATGAATCGAATCAGGAGTAAAGCAGATCGTAAATGTCGTTGAAGCGCCTGCAGCAATGGTAAAAGGAAGTGCAATATCGGACGTAGCAGTGAATAAGCCGTTATCGCAGATATGCCAGCTCGAAATAACAATCGCTACTGAGTTTTTATTGACAACGTGTACTGTTTTACAAACAGTGGTACCAGCTGCAACGGCACCAAATGAGAATGTGCCCGGATCAGCAAGGAGGCTATCGATATGATCCCCACCGCCGCTATTGCTAGTTTTGACAGTGCCCGATAGCTTCATTACCTTATGGCAATCGGTCCCATCAATTCCTACAGTCAGTGTACTTGTTAATGTACCAGTTGTATTTGCACCGGGCTTGAAAGTAATTGTCACAATGGCAGTGTCACCTTTGTGAAGTGTGCCATGAGCAGGACTAACTGTAAAAGCTTCCGAACCTTCCAAACGAGTTACAAAAGTAATGTCGCCATCAGAAGTATTCGTTACAGTGAGGTAACGTGTCGTTTCGTGTGACGCTTCTGCCGAGAATGTCCATTGACTGTCATCGGTTGAAAACGCCAATCCGCACGATGCTTTCGAGGTATTTGTGCTCAATGCAGCAAAGACGAAAGCAAGTGTAAACATGAGAAAGCTATGTAACAAGTTGCGTATCATAGGGTTATCGTTAATTAGTGATAAACTCTGGTGCTTGTAATTCGACAAGCTCAACTATATAATGCAATATACAAACGAAAGTTACAACCAAGCCACAAAAATATCAGATTAATCAAGAAAGCCCTATTTGGGAGCTATAATCTCGACAGAAATCAACCTAATTTCTGACAACTTTGCCTCCTCGGACGACACTTAACTTCATTATTAATCAACATAATAACAGAACACAATATAATTGACTCGCGACATTCAAGTGGAAGGTGGTATCTTAGTTGAAGCACCCAATGGATTCACGCCTATGCGGGCATGACAATTGGATAGGTTATGGAAGTGATGTGAATATTTGTCAGATAATTATACAGTGGCTTCAGACTTGAAGTAGATCACTGCCATTCAACTGACATTCAATTACATAAAATTATTATTTACACGCGCCACCCTATTTTATTGATTTTTAGTGGTTTATAGTTACCAATCTCCTAACAAAACTTCTCACTACCCTTCCCGACTCTATACCAAACCTCCAAACCCAGCTTCCTACAAAAATACAAATTTATTTGCCGTTTGTCAAGGTGCCCATAGCATATTTGTCAAAATATTCCTAATGCTTATGCCGTCCGAAGTTGAGGTTACCTTGTCTTGGTGGCTCTATCATTTATTGAAATCCGAAATATGGTTGGCTCCCTCTAAGGTCAAAATGTGAGAATATGAAACTATACTGGCTATTTTTTCGTATTTAGACTCAGTCTTAATAACAATGACTAAAGACACAACTACCACTACCCCAAAGTCGCTCAAAAGCCCGAAAGCGGTTACTACAGTCGTCGAGAGCGATCCCAAAGAAACGTTTACCAAGTTCTTGCGCGATGGGCAGTATCGCATCACCCCTGAGCGCTTTGAAGTGCTCGATGCTGTGATGGCTTGGGATGACCATTTTGATGCAGATAATCTTTTTATCAATCTTAAAAATAACGGGTCAAAAGTTTCGCGGGCAACCGTTTATAAAACCCTGAACTTGCTTCACGAGTGTGGTCTCGTCTCGCGTTACCGTTTTTCGCAAGGGCATGCACAATATGAAAAGACCGTTGACCGCCCCGACCATGATCATTTAATTTGCACGACCTGCAATAAGATCATCGAGTTTGATAATGCTCGAGTTGTTAAATTACAAAACGAGATTTGTGTTTCGTACGGTTTCAAACCGCTGTATCATTCTTTTCAAGTCTTCAGCCAATGTCTCGATGGCGCAACCAATATCGCTGACTGTGAATATGCCGGTCAACTAAAAACGGCGCTAATGAATCCGGCAATGCGTGATAGACAGTAAATACCTTTTTATAGTTGACATCATGTTCGAAAAGCTTTTTAATCAGTTTGTCATCTCGTTCCGAGAGTCGATCGAAGCATCGCTTGTTGTGATGGCGGTGATGATTGCGATCAACAAACGTGGTGATCTTCGCTTACGCCGAGCTGCCATTTGGGGTATTGGTTGTGCGATTGTGGCTTGTATCGCCGGCGGATATTTGCTGGGTACGATTGCCTTAGTCAACAACCATGGCGTCGAACTGATACTCTATCTTTCAGCAATGTTAGCCGTTCTGACGATGGTCATCTGGATGATGCGAGCCGGCAAGCATATTAAGAATAAGATTGAAACACGCATTACTTCCTACGAATCGAGCAACCGTTTCTTGCCGATGCTCGGTATCTTTCTGTTTGTATTTTTTATGATCACTCGCGAAGGCTTCGAGATGGTATTACTATTACTCGCTTTTGGCAAAGGTATCGGCGGTGGAATGTATGTTTCAGCAATGATCGCAGGCATTGCCCTTGCTATCGGGCTGACCTATGCGATGTCCAAGGGATTAATCAAAGTAAATATCGGAAAATTTCTTCAACAATCTTCTTACGTTTTATTAATTTTCGTCGTACAATTATTTTTTGATACATTGCACGAAGCATACGAAGGCGGTTTTCTGCCGGAACCGTCGTCACAGTCATTCGCAAATTTTGTGGATTACGTGCACGATCAAGTTCCTGTTTTTTCCTATATCGCGCTTGCGCTCTTCGGTTGTATCGTGATTTACCATTTATGTATAAATCTTACAACCAAGCAAACCCCTGCCACTTCGCATTAAAAAACACGCAAAGTTTACTTACTCACTCTTGATTATTATTTATTCCGTCGAACAGAAACACTGATTGTTATGAGACAAATTATTTATTGCTTCCTGATTTTAATCATCTCTATAGACCATCTTGAAGCTCAGCCTTCAAAACCACCATACGAGTTAAAAGACCCAAAGATTAATATCATTACGTTCCGGAGCAATAACGACAATTCAGGTATCGATATACAAAAGCAATTTCCGGGTGCAAAACCGATTCCTTCTTCGATGATCGAATCAAAAGAAAAGCATCTCAGAAATATCACACAACTTTCTGTTGAAGGGGAAAATGCCGAAGCCTATCTTAGCCCCGACGACAAGCGAATAACGTTTCAATCACGTGCCAGAGGTGATGGACATTGCGACCAAATTTTTTCGATGACGCTCGACGGCAAGAATGTCAAACGCATTTCTACCGGTTATGGCAGAACAACCTGCTCGTACTATTACCCTGACAACCAACATATTCTCTATGCTTCGACCCACCAATCAAACGAAGCCTGTCCCCCGGAACCTGATCACACCAAAGGCTACGTTTGGCCCCTATATAAATCCTATGATATTTTTATTGCCGATACTAATGGTGTGACGACCGGACGTTTGACTGTTGATACAAATTATTACGATGCCGAAGCAACCATCGCTCCAACTGGCAATCGAATTATTTTTACGAGTACCAGAGGCGGCGATGTTGATCTCTATTCGATGACCCTCGATGGCAAGGACATCATCCAATTAACAAATGAGCCCGGCTACGACGGCGGTGCATTTTACTCTCTTGATGGCAAACAAATTGTATATCGTGCTTCAAGACCAACGGGCAAAGACCTTGATAACTACCGTTCGCTCCTAAAAGAAGGATTAATTAAACCTTCACAACTGGAGATCATGGTAATGAATGCCGATGGAACGAACAAAAAAGTAGTTACCCACAACGGGAAAGCTAATTTTTGTCCCTTCTTTTTTCCGAATGGTAAACGGATTATTTTTTCATCAAATATGGATGATCCAAACAGTCGTGAG
>JANYDV010000144.1 GCA_025363505.1 Bacteroidota bacterium | reverse complement strand
ACAAAAATAACAAGGTCGGGTCTTGTTACTTCAACAAATTTCCTCGCATTTTGTAGCGAGTCAAAGGGCAAATAGCTAATCAGATCGGGCAACAAATACTTCCCTTTTGCATTATCAAATCCACTTGGTGAAAAAAAAGTCAAGTGAATATGAACCGTGGGATCTTGTAATTTTAATCTTGAAATAATTGGCTTGGCTTGTTCGAGTTCACCAAATGATGCAACGTGTATTACAATTTTTTTTCGATACGTAGAGACCTTGCTGTAATGTGATCTCAGTTCATCAAACAATCCTTTTCTGCCGGCAACTGCGCGTTGTAGTTTTTTGCTAAAGACAGAAATAATCGGCAACAACACCAAAGCACACCCAATCGCAAACCGGTAGAGCAAATACATTGCTCAGATATGTTGCTCGGCGTGATAGGATGACCTCACGAGTGGACCAGACTCGACATTTCTAAACCCCATATCAATTCCGATTTCACGAAGCTCGGCAAATTCATCGGGATGTAAAAATCGGGCAACAGGCAAGTGATGTTGCGACGGCTGCAAGTACTGACCCAAAGTAAGAATATCAACTTTAATCTCAGCCAAATCCATCATCACTTTTACCAACTCTTCGCGTTCTTCACCTAAGCCAAGCATTATTCCGGTCTTCGTAACGAACCCCTCTTCTTTTGCTTGTTTTAATACGCCGAGTGTCCAATGATATTTCGCCTGTGGTCTGACCATCCGATACATTGACGGAACAGTCTCAGTATTATGATTCAAAATGTCCGGTTTTGCATCAAAAATCAGTCTTAACGATTCAGGTCTCGCTTTGAAATCAGGGATCAACACTTCTATCCTTGTGGTGGGATTTATCTCACGTACAATTCTAATGGTATCAGCAAAGACCTGCGCGCCACCATCAGGAAGCTCATCACGATTAACACTGGTAATAACGATATGACGAAGGTTCATCAGTCGGGTAGCCTCGGCAACGCGCTTTGGCTCTTCGGTATCGAGCGAGGTAGGTCGCCCGGTCTTTACTGCACAAAATCCACACGATCGAGTGCACGTATCACCCAAAATCATAAACGTTGCCGTACCGGAATTCCAACATTCTGCAACATTGGGACAATGCGCTTCTTCACAGACGGTGTGAAGATTATTCTCACGCATGATATTAATCAGCCGTGAATAATTTTCACCCGACGGGACTTTCACCTTTAACCAATCAGGGCGAGGTGAACGCGCCTGAGGTTTCGACTCGATTACCGGTAGATCTATGAGCATATTACCATACAACATCATACCGCGACGTTGAGTTTGGTGTTAGAGACTACACTATTTATTAGTGAACAATACGCAAAGTTTGGAGTATTGCAATTCTATTATTACCCTCAATAAACTATTTTTGTTGCAGAGACACAGCCTGAAATCAAGCGATACTGTTGTGGCTCGGTTGTAATGTTATGGGCATCTTCTACAATTTTTAGAAATAATTTTTTTGCACACTCTAATTTATTTGATAGTAAACTCTACCCTTCTGTTTTGCTGTCTGCCTTCTTCGGTTTCGTTGGTGGCAAGTGGCTTTTCACTTCCGTAACCGATGACTTTCATTCGTGACGCATCAATCCCTTTCGACACCAGATAATTCTTAACGGCTCTTGCGCGGTCTTCACTGAGGTGTTTGTTTGCTGCCGGGGTGCCGACATTATCGGTATGTCCGACAATCTCCAATTTAGTGTTTGGTGACTGGGTAACGGTCATTACTAAACGATCAAGCTCGGCGTATGACTCTGTTTGTAATACACTCTTATTAAAATCAAAAAAAATATTATTTAAACGCACTGTTTGACCAATCTCAAATGGTACAAGTTTCAGATCACGTTGAATTTCTTTGTACGAATCCACTTTCTTCACATCAAGATTTTCTTCGATGGCGATGTAGCCTTTTACTTCAGCTCGAAAACCATACAACTTACCTGCAGGCAGTGTAATTTTGTAACTTCCATCGGTCGGATTACTTCTTGCGATACCAACCTCTTTGCCACCGGGTAAAATTTCATAATGAATCTCCGCCTGCAGCGGTTTGCCTGTCTTCGCATCAAGAACACTACCGCTGACCAGCACAACCGGGTCTGGTTTTAATGACTGAGGAAGTTTTGCACGAAAAATATCAAGTGCACCCACTGAGCTTTTGTTGGAAACAAAATATGCATAGTCGCCTGATGCGGGAATGGTATAATAAGCATCCCAGTCAGGAGTATTGAAGTCAGGTCCAAGATTTTTTGGTTCGCTCCAATGCTCCCACGTATCATCAAGGCGTTTTGTAAAATACATATCTACCATTCCGTAACCGGCAAATCCGTCGGAAGAATAATAGAGTGTTTTATTATCAGAAGCAAGAAACGGCATCCCTTCATCAGCAGCAGAGTTTATATCCTTGCCCATGTCCTTTGGTGCGCTCCATGATCCATCGGGTTTCATAAAACAGATATAGAGATCACGCACACCGTGAGTATCATCACGCTGTAAACTCAAGATCATCGTTTTGCCATCATTGGCAAGCGTGAACTCCATAAAGCGATGACGAGTATAAAAACTATCTATCTTCAGTCGAACAGGGTTGCTCCAGGTATTGCCGATTCTATTAGAAGTACAAATACCAAATTCGACCTTACCATTTGCATCGGGATAAGAACCTCCGATCAGCATAGTGTTACCATCAGGGGTAATAGATGCAAGAAATGAACCTCGACCGTTATTCAACGGTGCCCCGATATTCACAGCAGGTCCCCACATACCATTAGGCTGTATTTGCGAATACCAAATATTATCCGAACGACCAATGTTCGATGGATGATCTTTCCTATCATAATAGAGTGTTTTGCCATCAGGTGAGATCACCGGGAAAACTTCATCCCATTGTGAGTTGACATTGTAACCAAGATTTTCTTTTACTCCGAATATTTTCGAGTCGGGTGCAATATTTATTTCCGCAACAACCGGTTTTTTGCTGTCGGATATGCCAATGGCATCAATCTCGTTGAAGCCATTTACTTTCCCACATTGCAACACAATTTCGACAGCCTTTACTTTATAGTCGGTCGGCAGAAAAAAAACATTCATCACACGTGATTGCACTGGTGCAGGTGTTGGCTGCTCAGTAAAATACACACGGTGCGGCTTATCTTGAAGATCATAGAGAATGACTTGTTGAACGGCACCCGGGTTATAGTTTTCGGCAATCGCAACTTGCTGTATCTTCATCGGCTTTGCATAACCAACGGTTATGCGCTCCTCGCCCCCACCGCCAAGCCCATCATTTTTTCCGACCCATGCGCAAGGACTATCGCCCCAAGATGGACATTTATTTGGTCTTCCGAGCACTTGCTGTGCCGAATACTCCTTCTCCCCGACCTGAGAGCTAAATTTAATCACCTCCGATGCCCATTGTACCTCCTGAGCATATCCACTGAGGGCACTGCAGAGACCAATTACGGCTATAATGACGTAGATACTAATTGAACGCTTCACAAATTATTGATTATTGAGAGCACCATAACAATCGAAGCCTTCGGTGGCATTCCGGAATAATACCTCCATTTTGTTCGATACACCCCATTTTCATTGCAAAGCCATACTACTCCCGTATTTTTGTAGTCTAAATTTATGTCGTGGAAGTGGTTGAAGAATAATTGTGAGCGAGCAAAATAACCAAATCTCAATGTCCGGTGAAATATTCCGGAAATCAATACACATCTCCTCACTGGCGGTGCCTATCCTCTATAGCTTCTTTTCAAAAGCGCAAGTGCTGATGTTTTTGCTTCCAATGACTTTCGTTGCGGTTTTTGTAGATTATGGCAGGCATTATATTCCCTGGGTTGATCGATTTTTTAAATGGTTGTTCGGACCAATCCTTCGAGAACACGAACAAGACAATAGCAAGAAGCTCATTTCTGGTGGGTCCTACGTACTCATCAGTGCTTGTCTTTGCATTCTTATTTTTCCTAAAGTTATTGCAATCACTTCATTTGCCATTCTTATTATTTCTGATGCGATCAGCGCATTAATCGGCAGACGTTTTGGTAAGCGCCCATTTTTAGACAAGTCTATTGTTGGTTCGACAAGTTTTGCTTTGAGTGCTTTTATTGTCGTCTTTCTTTCACCAAAAGTAATGGGTCTTCCCGTTGAATATGTGATTGGCTGTATTGCAGCTCTGGTTGGTACATTCATAGAAGCAGTGAGTGTGCGCCTAAAACTTGATGATAATTTTTCTGTCCCGTCATCAATCGGACTGACGATGTGGCTTGGATATTTCTTACTCACCCTCAGTAGTGACCCAATCTACACCAAATTATTTACGCTATTGATGCAATAATGCTTGGGACACCCTCACCATTTCGTAAATTTGAATTCGTGAGACGACTACAGTATTTCGCTAAGCCTCTCTTTATGGCAATATGCACCGCACTATTGCTTTGTGCTGTTGCCACAGAAAGTCAAGCCCAATTTTCAGGGTCGCTACAACTTTCCGGCAATTCTTCGAATAATGTCGCAGGCACAGATAGTAGTGCGCCTGATAAAGCTTTTGCCCCAAGTCTTGATCTTGCATATCGGTTTGAACTCTCAACATTATCATCAATCAATCTTGAGGCAAGTTATAGTCCTTATTGGTACACAGCATCAACCAACCGATCATTTACCAAACTCGATTTTTCTGTGATGGGTAATTTCTACCTATCAGAAGATCTTGAAAAGAAAGAGCAGATAAAAACTTCTTCTTCATCGACAACTCCAATAAAGAAAGATACTCTGACTTCATTACCACTAACACATCAAGCCAAAGCTCCTGTTACAACTCGAGATAATATTCCTTTAGTAGCTTCTTCGCTGAGTATGATGAGCGAACGCCTTGATTCAATAGATATTGATACGACCCTCATTCATGACGAAGACTCTATCGATGAAGCAAGTGACTTAAAAGACTCACTCTCGGAATCCGTATTGGCACTCAGTGAGATTCTTGCTTCAGAAAATTATTCCGAAAGTATTCAATCTGTTATTGTCGACGAATTATCAGCTGACCAATTATTATTAGCTCAGATAGCTCTTCCAAAAATTATTTCAGACCGATTTAAGTCAGTATTGAACTTGGCAAAGAAAGCCTTGGAAACACAAATTGCAAATTCTGATTTAATACACATTCCAGAAAGCCCGCTGGAAACCAAACCACTTCCTGCCACGACAATTGAAAAATTAAAGATGGATGGACTTGATTTACGTGCGATTGTCTCTTTAAAGGAAGATGCCCCAATCATTACGTTAATCAATAGTGCGACAAATATTTCTGATTTTGGTGCCACTGACGCAACCATCAGCGAAGATCTTTTGCCCAAAACGTCTTTGACACTCGCAACGCTCCTTAGTATCCCCATTACTTTAGAGTCACAAAAAAATCAACCACGGTATGATGAATTCAGCTATACTCAATTTGTCGCCACCCCAAGACTGATATATTATCCGAGTTCGATTCTTGGGTTTGATGCACAATATGGGTTTACAAGTTTCCAATATCCTAATGATTCATTGTTTGTTTATGACGAACACCGCATCCGCCTTGACGGAAAGTTTGCTATCGGCTCTTTCTTGGTAATTGCCGCACAGTTCGGAGCCAGTTTCCGTGACTATAATCATCCACTGGTCGATACGACATTTGGTGTGCGTGGGAATGTATTGAAAATTAGCAAAGGGACAGAAAATTTTTCGCAAACACAGTTCGGGCTTTCATCAACGTTCTTTATTACAAGTCAATTGAATATCGGTCTCGGAGCCGCAATCACAAAATCATCTCAGCTTCGGTCATATCTTATTGATGCACTCGTCGGCAGAAGTCTTGTCGGAGGCAAAGCCTCGGATGACGATTATTCCTACCATCTTACAAAATTTTTCTTCTACATTGCCACCAGACCATTTTGGGGTATTGATGTCAGTGCCGATCTTGCTTTTGAAAAACATGAATACGGTAAGGGTATCAATACGAAACGTATTGCCAATGCCATACAGGAGCGAACCGATAAGGGTACATCTATAACAGTTGATCTTTCTCGCGATATTTTTTTCGACCAACGATTAATAAGCATTTTTGAAACACTAACTCCCGAAGTCAATTTTCAATATAGTAGTATAAAATCTACTATGAAGCAGTACACCTATCATTATTTGACTACCACACTTTCGCTCAGTTTAGGATTTTAACAATGGCTTCGACGCTGAATAAAACTATCAGACTAACCCCTCAAGATCGCAATAGTCCGGTAAAGCGATTGCCGTCGCGATTGCATAAACTTAGTGATACGATATACTGTGGCGATGCTATTGAGGCGCTGAAGAAATTTCCTCCTCAGTCATTTGATCTTGTAATAGCCGACCCACCCTATAACAATGGCGTTGATTTCGGCAATAAAAGTGATAAGCAGCTGGAGCATCATTACCGCGTGTGGGTCAAACAATGGATAGAGTTACTACCGAGAGTTACGACAGATACTGCATCATTTTATATTTGTTGCGATTGGGTTCATTCAGGTTTTTTTCAAGAACAACTTGAATCTATAGGTTTGTATATCATAAATCGTATTACTTGGAAACGAGATAAAGGGAGAGGCGCAAAACGGAATTGGAAGCAAAATATGGAAGATGTTTGGTTTGCAGTCAAAGATCCGAAGCACTACACCTTTAATATTGATCAAGTAAAAGTCAAGAAAAATGTTATCGCTCCCTACCGAGCAAATGGCAAACCCAAAGATTGGTATATTAATGAAAGTGGCGAAGCAGAACGATTGACCCACCCATCAAATATTTGGACCGATCTGACCGTCCCTTTTTGGTCTATGCCGGAAAATACTGAACACCCAACCCAAAAGCCCGAAGCAATGATTGAACGGATGATCGAGGCTTCCAGTATGAAAGGTGAGCGAGTCTTTGATCTTTTTAGTGGTTCCGGCACAACCTCAGTAGTCGCCAAACGACTCAATCGTCATTACACTGGGATAGAATTGAATGAAGACTATATTAGAGTTGCAATGAAACGTCTTAGACAAGAGAACAATGGTTGATAGTCCACACGATAAACTGCTTAGAGTCGGAGCCGTGCAATTTGGTCCGGTACATAAAAGTATAGACTCAAATTTGAAAAAAATCGGCTCAATAATCGAAAGGGCTGAAGCTGATCTTCTTGTCTTCCCTGAGCTATCGCTCTCGGGCTACGCATTTATGAGTTCTGAAGAAGCTAGACCATTTGCAGTAGCAATAGACTCCACAGAAATCTCTCGACTTCAAAACTATGCCAAAACCTACAAAATAGCTCTCATTATAGGTTTTTTAGAATTAGCCGAGGGTAATCTTTATAATTCTTCAATCGCAATCAATGCCGACGGCACAATAGCCGGTCTCTATCGAAAAGTCCATTTGTTTTATTATGAGAAAAAAGTATTTTCGGACGGCGACCTCGGCTTCCCTGTCTATAATCTGAAGATGCAGAGTGGTTTAGCGCTCAAACTGGGCATGCAGATTTGTTATGATTGGCGTTTCCCGGAAGCTTCAAGGTCACTTGCACTTGGTGGCGCTGAATTAATTGCTATCCCATCGAATATTGTTACTACCACAGGTATGCTTAAGACCACTTTGCAGGTGCGAGCATTTGAAAATAAGGTTATTGTCGTATTTGCCGACCGGATTGGGAAAGAAGTTTTGCAAACTCCAGGAGCTAATCAAGAATTAATTTTCAGAGGCGGAAGTGCTATTATTGACTATAACGGAAAATTATTAAAAATGCTTTCAACTACTGAAGAATCAATATGTTACTGTGATGTAAACCCTGCAAAAACCCAATCAAAAGACATAAACGACCTTAATAATATTCTTTCAGATAGAAAAAAAGATCAATACTATGCTTAATCTGGCACGATAATTGCTTGCGCGTTTTGTGAAACTAAACAGACCTTGAGAACGTAGTTAGGGCACATAAACAAGACCATTTGAAAACAATCAACGATATCCGCAGAATTACAACAGAAGTAGCCGACAATTCGGTGAAAGCTGTTCGTGATTTGCCCCGTTTTATGCTCACTGCCGAGCAACGTCTTCAACGTCGAATCCGGACTGTCGTTCGAGTCACTTTAGCTACTTCCTTTATCTGGCTCACCACTATTCTTTCTGTCGGCGTTCAGGTGACGACTGCCGTAGCAAAATCAGTCAGCAAAGATAAATCCCCTACCGAGCGGAGAATCCAAAAGCTTAAGCGTCATAAACAACATTATAAGCCCTTGAGCGAAAACCGAGTCTTGGAAGGAACAGCCTCGTGGTATGGAGGTCGTTTCCATAATCGTAAGACCGCTTCCGGCAAAAAGTTTGATACTCATACAATGATGGCGGCTCATCGTTCGTTGCCATTCGGTACACTTGTTCGTGTGACGAACTTAGACAATGATAAGTCCTGTATCGTTGAGATTGCTGATCGTGGACCATTCGTTCGTGATCGCATTATAGATGTTTCTCAAGCGGCAGCCCAAGAACTTGAATTTCAAGGAAAAGGAACTGCGCGCGTTCGCCTACAAGTTATCAGTAAGAATATTGCAAACATACACTCAAGAACCGAGGCACCGGCGTTCTTTGCTGATAACCTTAAATCTCCATCGTTTCAGATCGGCAGTAGTAGCGTTTCCACCCGTTAACCCATCGTCGCTGTGCAATTTACCGTATATTTGAAATAATTATTTTTTCTAACGGACTTGCCAATACTCGACCAGCAACAAGAAGAGAATATCATTTTACAAGAAGAACAACGCTTATCACGTTATGATGGTATAGCCATTATGACGGGCGCAATTGGCTCTATTGCAGTACTATATCTCATCTGCAAAGATATCCTTCCCTTTCTTCCGGTTGCCGCTATTTTCATATTGTTGTTCCCCGTTCGACAGTATAAAGCCGCTCGAACTATTCTTTTTACCGTCGGCAGTCTCTTTATCTTTTGGCTAATTGTTTCTCTGGCAGGCTTATTATTTCCGTTTGTCGCCGGTCTCCTTCTTGCTTATATATTCAATCCATTTGTAACTATGTTACATAAACGATGGAAGGTCTCGCGTGCACTCAGCTCAATTATTATCGTCTTACTCATAGTTGCTGTCTGTGGTTTTGCAGGCTGGTTGATCATTCCTGTGATGATTGATCAAATAACATCATTGTTTGAAGTTGGTACTAATTACATTCAAAATAATGCTGCGACACTCAACGAAAAAGGTCTCACCAAATTTTTGGTGTCCCTGGGAATTCCGAAGCCCTATGTAACCGGTTTCTTAAATGATCAACTTTTTCCTGCACTCAAAAATTTTGCAGCTTCGGCTCCGGGAATAGCAATGTCTCTGGTCTCAGCAATTCCAACGATAATGGCGAGAGTACTTGATGTGGTGATGATTCCGCTTGTTACGATTTATTTTCTGAAGGATTGGGAAAGCATCGGCACCAGTTTGTTAGGACTGATCCCCCCAAAGAATCGACCACATTGGAAGATTACATTCAAAAATATTGATCATATCCTCTATGGCTTTATTCGTGGCCAGTCACTCGTCGCAGCCATCATTGGTACGATCTCCGGCCTTGGGCTATGGATAGCCGGTATTCCCTATGCCGGATTATTAGGATTGATGATCGCGATTATGGATCTTGTTCCAACGATCGGACTGATCTTGAGCATTGTACTTGTTGAGTTAGTCATCGTCGTAACGATGCCAATAACAGCCAGCAACATCTTATTAGGCGTCTTTATCATTATCGGTTTGCATCTTATCGAAACATATTATTTAGGTCCCAAAATTGTCGGCAAAGGCGTTGGCATCCCTCCATTACTTATTATTATGTCTGTATTTATTTTCGGATATTTTATGGGCATTGTCGGAATGTTCCTTGCCGTACCGCTAACAGGTATCATCCTATTGTTTATTCGTGAGTATCGCCAAGCTTTGGTCACCAACCCTAGCCCTCAGTGATCGCGTACGGAAAACTGTATATTGTTTCAACGCCAATTGGCAATCTCAACGATATCACTATTCGTGCAATCGAAATATTACGGGAATGCGATCTTATTGTCGCCGAAGAAGCAAAGCCTACTCGAGCTCTGCTGAGAGCCCATAAAATCGAAAAATCGCTTATATTTCTCAATGAGCATTCGACCCAAGAAGTTGAGGAAGAAATCGTCGCAGAACTCGAAAGTGGGAAAAACATTGCCCTTATCTCTGATTGTGGAACTCCACTGTTAGCCGATCCAGGGGCAAAACTTGTTGCGCTTTGCAGAGATCGTGGCATCTCAATGACAGCTATTCCAGGTGCGTCAAGTATTCTTGCGGCACTTGTTGTTTGTGGCTTTCCTTTAGATAAATTCTCTTTTGTAGGTTTTCTGCCAAGAGAAAAATCAGAGCGCAAACAAGCCGCTGCGTCATTGAGAAGCCGATCCGAAACATTAATTATCCTCGAAGCACCTTATCGTCTGAGTCAGCTTCTAAGCGATCTTGATGACGGCATTGGTGGCAAACGTGAGTGTGTCGTCTGTACAAATCTTACAATGCCCAATGAAAAGATCCACCGTGGCTCAATCATGGAAATAAAAGAACATTTTATTGCCTCGCCTTTTAAAGGTGAGTTTGTCGTCATTTTACGTGGCAACGGCGACCGGAAATTGACCGACAAACTTTACCGAAAACATTGACAAGAACCCACCGTTTCGTGTTATAGTACTGTGTGGTATTGTTGCGTCATAGCATGTTGGGTTACTATCGCCGGATCGATTCTCTCTTTTCGAGTGGCGTATTCGCAACACCTTCAACGACAATATGAGATCAATTCGCAAAATGATTCTTTGCTACTGCTGCCAGATTCCTTCCTTAATCAGACAACGATAAAGCTTCAACTCGATTCAACAGTATTATTAACTCAACCACAGGATTACTCTCTTATTGATACAGCAGAGCAAAGTTATATTGTTCTTTCGAAGTCACTCCGTTCTCTACTATATTCCAACACACTTCAGGGAGAAATTTCTAATGCTCATCATACTATTAGACTCGAATATGATCTATTTACTACACTATTAAGTCGCAAATATTCATTTTTTCAAAATGACAGCGGGAAATCCACAAGCGATAGCTCCACAATCTTCACAGCATCAAATACGATTTCAAATTCAAGTATTTCGCCACCATCCGAACTACAGTTTACAAAAGCGGGGGGCATTACTCGTGGCTTGCAAGTGGGGTCATCACAAGATGCGACATTTACCAATAGTTTTAATCTCACTTTTTCCGGCACACTGGGTAGTGACTTTGCATTTAAAGGAGCACTTAGTGAAGAGTCAACACCTCTTCAGCCCGAAGGAAATACACAGACACTCAGAGATATTGATAGAATATATATTGAACTTCGTGCAAGAACTTTCTTTGCCGCCACCATCGGTGACTATCAACTTTCTCTGCGAAATATTCGATTAGATTCAGTTTATATTCCGACGATATATGATAATATATCTCGGAAAGTTCTCGGAGCATCAACAACGTTCGAAGCAGGTCCTACGGCACTCTTGACAACCTACTCTGTGACAAAAGGGCAGTTCAATAGCCTTGGTCTGCAAGGCATCGACGGGGTGCAAGGAGCATACAGACTCACCGGCAAAAACGGTGAACAAGCAATTATAGTCATTGCAGGCACAGAGCATTTATATATTGATGGCACACTCCTTACTCGTGGCGAACAGAATGATTATACCATTGACTATGGTCTCGCTGAGATTAGATTTACTGCAAAGAAAATAATTACTTCTGCAACACGTATTACAGTTGATTATGAATATACCGATGAGCAATATAGTCGCAATCTTCTTGCCGTAAAACAAGCGTCGACATTGTTTGATAATAATCTGTCGTTTACAACAACATACTTACGCGAAGGTGATGATCAAAATAACCCTCGTGAATTATCACTTAGTGACTCCGATAAAGCAATTTTATCGCAAGCAGGTAATGATCAATCGAAATCCACGAAGAGCGGAGTAGTTTTTGTCGGAAGAGATACCAATAACAAGGCGAGAGGATATTACGTTAGAATAGATACTATTTCAAACTTAATTCCGATTCATTTTTTTCGTTATCTTCCGTTCGATACGATCAATGCTATTTATACTATTACCTTTGGTTTTGCGGGCACAAACAAAGGTCAGTACATTCGCAAAAGTATCGGTGAATATTCGTACGTCGGCGTTGGCAATGGCGATTATGATACTCTTATCTATCTTCCTCTGCCTCAATTGCATCAATTACTTTCAGCAAAATTGCAAGTGATACCGTTTAGTGGATTAATTCTGAGTGCGGAGGGGGCAACAACTGAATTACAAAAAAATCGCTTTTCTACATCACAAGCAATAGATGGAAAAGCTTATACAGTCTCTGCGACGTATAAAGATTCTTTATTACCCGTCGCAAATGATAGACTTTTAATTTACCTCGCTACTCTGAGAACATTTACATCTTCAGACTTCTCCCCCTTCGACCGAATACGTAGAGTTGAATCAATAAGACAATACGGCCTTGAAAGTAACTCGTTTGGCACAACGCCCCTCTTATATGATGAGCAGGAAAATACCGTTACATCCCGAATCACTTTCGCTCCTATTACAGCTGGATTTAGTTTCGGCGATTATCGTTTAGGAACATCCTTCTATCATGCTCAACATTATCAGTACAGTTTTAGCTACGATGGGTCTAACAGGAATGCCCCGGACGTTAGTACGCAGTATGACTTCACGAAAACCACTGACTCGATTTCAAATAGTATTTCAGATTTGCATCTTCTTTCGATTAATACTCGGAAGGTCTTTTCATCACTACCAATCACCTATGCACCATCGTTTACTTTCAATTACAGTGATCGCAAGGGACTTCCTCTCAACATATTACCTGATTCGTTGCTGCAGCAAAGTTTTCGTTACTATGAGTTAATCCCGTCACTAACAGTAAATGTTAATCGGATATTGTCAGTGACTACTTCGTACCAATATCGTATCGACGATAGTTCGCGAAGCGGGATGTTTATACCGATTTCCCAATCCTCACAATTTCAAGTCGCAAGCACACTGCATCTTGATAATGGATTTAGCGGCACCTTTGATTTTGGATTTCATAAACGCACATTTGTTGATTCCCTTTCAAAGCGTTACGCAGGTGGCGACAACAGCAGTTTGATAATTCATTTTTCACCGCGTTACCACGCCGGGAATAATTCTATTAACATCGAAGCTGATTATCAGGCTTCCGAATTACGAAGCGCTACACTTCAACGATTATTTTTTCCGGTTCAGCCCGGTCAGGGCAATTATACATACATTGGCGATCTTAACGGTAATCAGAAGCAAGACCCTGAAGAATTTCAGTTTTCAAAATATTCAGATCAGGGCAAGTATATATTACTCACCATCCCGACCGATCATCTCGCGCCGACAGTTAACCTTCGCACGTCGTGTCGCTTGCGCCTTGACCCGTCACTGTTGGATGATGCAAATATTTTTCACTTTTTCTCACCTTTTTCGTTTGAAACAGTTATTCGATTGGAAGAAAACAGTAAAGACCACATAACTTCCAATATATATTTGTTAAAATTGTCTCACTTCTTGAATGACTCTCTGACTCTCAATGGTCTCAAAGAATATCAGCAAGATATAAATTTATTTGAGCATAACACATTCCAATCGTATCGTCTGCGTTGGTTTGAACGCACTTCAGCAACCCAATACAACACCGGTTTGGAACATGCATATCGCAGAGAAGTCGCATTATTGGCGAAAATTAATCCAATACCGGAACTTGCGACTGAGCAGACTTTCACATATAATCAGCAGATTATTTCTTCAAACGAGCAATCGACCAACAGACCACAAAACTCAAAGCAATACAAATTTCAAAGTATCATATCGGTTACTCCTTTCGCCTCCCCAATAAGTTTTGGCTGTTCTGTTTCGATGGGCACTATTTCCGATCCGATCTATTTGTTAGCGCAATCTGCGACCACCGATGCAATTTCTTTTTCTACGAGATATTTACTTACAAATCAGCTCAGTCTAAAAGCGGAAATCAACCGTAATGAATTCATAGCCCATATCAAAGATAATACATTCTTACCATTTGGAATTTCCGATGGTTTGCTGCCTGGTGTGACATGGCAATGGTCACTCGGAGCCGACCAAGAAATCACCAGGGGTGTTCTATTAAACCTCAAATACGAGGGGCGTTCCGAACCACAGAGCTTTTCATCAAATCGGCACATCAACCATACCGCAAGGGCTGAAATTCGAGCGTCGTTCTGAGTGATTTATCGATTAAAAGAGAATCTCAGCTATTTGAAATACTTTGGGGCATATCATAGTTGTACGTACTTCAAATCAACCATTTCCGACAGATATGATGCCGATTGAGATCATACGGGACGTTTCCCGTGTAAAAACAGAAAAAGTACTCCGATGGCTCTATGAGCAAGAGTCTGCAGATACAACTGTTTTTCGGCTATCATTGCTTTTTAACAATACTGTCCTCTCCTCACAAGTTCAAGGATTTGCACGACATATTTTGCGAGATACTGATGTCGAAACTACCATGCACACCCCTGAAGAGATCAGAAAACTTATTACAGAAGCGTTTGAATATTGCTCACTTTTCATGTGTGCACCCAATTCATTTATTCCTGACTTCCTGACTCATGGCACAGCGACAGTAACTGATATTTCAATTGCCGAAAATGATCTAGCCATTTTACAATACTACCCGTATTATTCCGAGTTTCTGAGGGAATGGTTAACGCTTCAGTTTGCTCCTATCAAATCCGGAAATCTCCGCTCAATTTGCACACAAATTGATCGTCTCACCTTTTGTTATTCATCTGAGAAGCAGATTGAAATATATCTCGAATCGTTCTTTAATTATTTTCGTGATACCGACATTTCTAAAGCGCAACTAAATACCTTGATCAATTGCTTTTTGAATGATAAAAGTATCCATTCTGAAGTTGATCTTTCAGAATATACTTCTTCTACACTTGCCGCGCATCTAAAACAGCACCTCGACCAGACAGTGATTATTTCGGAAAATCCTTTTCCCTCGGTCGGGCAAGTTATTACCGAAGAAGACTACACGGCTTTTATCGACGAGTTAAAGCAAGCCGGAGTTCATCTTCCTCTTCCCACCGTGTTGAGACAAAATGAAGTGATCATCCCAAGAAAACGTTCTTTGCCGATCAACCCTTCGAGCGCGTACAGGGTGATGTACTCAGCGGGATCGCGTCCGTCGCGACGAGCGAGGTTGCGCAAATCGTTGTACGCCTGCCCAG
>JANYDV010000114.1 GCA_025363505.1 Bacteroidota bacterium | reverse complement strand
CTCGCGAAGAAATCGAGCCACTTCAACCGGATTATATTTTTGAAGATCTCTCGGATACTGAAACTGTCATTAATGCGATTTATCACTAATGCCACAAATTATTTTCCGCTGCGCTGTATGTGGCGAACCGAATGAAACATTTGTTGATGAATCGGCGGCTGCATTTCAAGAATATGTCGAGGATTGTCAAGTGTGTTGCCGACCAAATGTCTTGCGAATCACTATCAATGAAGAAAGTGGGGAAGTGCAGGTACAGAATGAATTTGAGGGTTAGTATTCGTCTTCTATTTCTTCATTTCCTATTAGTTCGCTCGTTATTTGTTTAATGACTTGGTACTCAAATCCCCTTGTTCCAAGAAAAGAAAAGAGCTTCTGTTTTCTTTTGTGTGTGTCTGATTCTCGTCGAAGAAGAACAGTCCATTTCTTTTGCGCGGCTTTCCGAGCTCGCTCTTCTTCACTTTCGGAGTCAGATATTTCAGCAAGAACGATTTCTATTGTAGGCTTCGCGATTCCTTTTTTTAGGAGCGATGTAAATAACTCTCGTTTAGATGCTGCTTTGGTCAAGAGTTTATCGTGTAAGAATGCTCGTGCACACTCTTCGTCGTTAATAAGACCGTACTGAGTTAATGAGGCGATTGCTTTAATAATAGCTTCTTCAGGAAACCCGCTGGTTTTCAGTTTCTGTCTAACTTCGTGCTCGCTTCTGCGACGGGCATCAGTATATCTCGAAGCGATTCGTTTAGCCGAAATAATATTGTCGAACGAAGATATTTCTTCACGATTGAGATCGCTGATCTCGTCACCCTTGCGAAGCCGAAACTGCTCGACTGTTTCGACATTCAGCCCGAAGACGAACTTCGCATCCATAAATACAGAAGCGCGACGAGGGTCGCGCTTCTGGTACGAAAGAGCACTAATAACACCGGTAGGCAATAATACCGGAAGTCGGTCTTTTTTGCCCGGTCTCATTATTTTTTCTTTGCTTTATCTGTCTCGGTTGCTGTTGCACCGTTGGTAGCAGCCGGAGGTTCCGGGGCAATGCTGATGCCCAGCTTCTCGCGAACTGCATTTTCGACTGATTTATACGAGTCAGGATATTCTTTAAGATAGACTTTGACGGAGTCGCGACCTTGCCCGATACGCTCGCCGCCATAGCTAAACCATGACCCACTTTTTTGGATAATGTCGTTTTCGATAGCAACATCAATCATATCGCCAAGTTTCGAGATACCTTCGTTATAGAGTACATCAAACTCAACTTCACGAAATGGCGGAGCCATTTTATTCTTGACAACTTTTACACGGACACGGTTGCCGATGATTTCGGTGCCGTCTTTGATCACATCGCGGCGACGAATATCCAAACGAAGCGATGAATAAAATTTCAGTGCATTACCACCTGTCGTTGTTTCAGGGTTGCCATACATTACGCCAATCTTCGAACGAAGCTGGTTGGTAAAGATCACCGTCGTGTTTGACTTGCCAATGACAGCTGTAATCTTACGCATTGCTTGACTCATCAAACGAGCCTGCGAGCCCATCTGTGCATCGCCCATTTCACCCTCTATCTCGGCACGAGGAGTCAGTGCGGCAACAGAGTCGATCACTATCACATCGATAGCGGCAGAACGGACAAGCTGTTCGAGAATATCAAGTGCTTGCTCGCCAAATTCGGGCTGTGAAAGTATCAGCTCATTGAGCTTCACCCCAAGACGCTCGCCATATTTAATATCGAGTGCGTGCTCGGCATCAATAAAAGCAGCCGTGCCGCCACGCTTCTGCGCCTCGGCTATTATATGTAGGCAAAGGGTTGTTTTACCGCTCGATTCGGGTCCGTAAATCTCAATAATACGTCCACGTGGTACACCACCAATACCAATTGCAGCATCGAGCGACAGCGAACCTGTCGGGATCACCTCGACTTTTACGTGCGGTCTATCACCAAGACGCATTACCGAGCCTTTTCCATGGGCTTTCTCGATTGACTCCATTGCGATCTGTAGTGCTTTTGCGCGGGAAACTTGTGTTGTATTGTCCATAATTGTATTGCTATTCTAATAGGTGCCTATAATAACACTTTCTAAGATACGACAAAAATTTGATCTCTCTGAAAAAACCATTTACAGACAAAAATTCCAATCTGCAAGATTAAGTTTTAGTATCCATCCTTAAAAATCTTATGCGAAATGAGTCATTTTTCTTTTTTTTGTGTTATGTAACCGAGGAATAATATGATAATCGATCTGGCACAGATATTTTGGGAGCAAGGCGAATTGATTCGCAGCGAAACGCTGACGGAGTCGCTTTTTGATGAAGAGACTATTACAACGGTAGAAATACCGCTGAAGGTAGTGCTCTATAATGATAATTTTCATACATTTGACGAGGTCATAGACCAGTTGTGCAAAGCTACCGGTTGTTCACAATCTCGGGCTGAAAACCACGCTTGGGAAGTTCATACTGCCGGTAAATCTATCGTCTATGATGGCGAAATGGGACAGTGCCTCAGAGTTAGCTCAGTACTGGAAGAAATAGCCCTCCATACGCAAATTCTCAGCTAAATTTGATATAAAAAGAACCCCGCTTTAGCGGGGTTCTTTTTATAGTATTATTAAAGTTTTTTATTGCTTAATAAGTAATCTCTCTTCTTTAAATGGTGTACCGTCCTCGCTCATACCCGAGATGCTGATGATATAGGAGCCTGTAGAAATAGTACTTCCATCAATGAGTTTACCATTCCAATTCCACTCCAAATTTTTCGCATCCGCACTATACAATTGATGACCCAGTTGGTCAATAATACGGATAGAAGCCGATCTGATCTTCTGCAGTTTTAGTTCGATGTGATCGGTCATTGGGTTAGGGGTAAGAAGGATATTATGCTTATTTTCGGTGACTGATCTAACACTCGCTTGGGTTTCGGTACATTCGAGAACAATATCATGTTCGCAAGTATCGGCGCCATCACTGGAGCGAACAAATGTTGGTGGACCTAGTGTGGTAACCCCTGTTAGTTTAAGGCTACTGATAATATCACCTTTACAAAGTGTTAATGGGTTTGCTTTAATATACCAATCAAACACTTGAACGTCATTAGGAGCGATAAATACGCCACCCCCCGTTGTAGGAAGTGTTTGGGTTGAACCGATGGGTGAATATGTAGGAGGAGCATCGACGATATTAAGATTTGCTCCTACTGTCAATGTAAAGTTTGAGTTAGAAGAAGAAGTTAATTTATCAGGGTTTAATGCATATAATTCGAGTTTGAATGGGTTAGGGCTGTATAATGAAGAATCTTTAAGCCAATGGATTTTATGTGGGTAAATCAAAACACCAAACATATTTCCGTTGCAAATATCAAATTCGCCGGTTCCATAGGAAGTAATGCCAACAACCGATTGAGAATTAGGAGCAACCGATGCACCAGTCCACTCAAGCAATACAGCGTCGTCAGTCGTCAATGCTGCTCCGAGGGGCCAAGAGGGATTTGCGCCGATTGCTGTTTGAGTCATCGTGTACCAATCACCAACGGTCATACGAGAAGGTTTTTTATTGATGATCGGTGGAAAGTCGAGGTAGGCTTGTCCGCAAAGACCAGGATTGAGATCAGGAAGTTGCCATAAGAACCCCATATAGAACCACGGCAAAGTCGTTATTTTTTTTACCGTATCAGGAAATTGCTCCCATTTCAAATGGTACCCGTACTGATGCAATATCTTCGGTCCATCGCTGACATTTGCTTGTCCTTGGGAATGCCCTTTAGTATGATCTGTTGGATCAGCTATCTGTAAATCATTAAGCCATTGGCATGAAGCTACGGCTGGACTGCTCGTGGTATTCTTTACTGACCACCGCATTACAATCTGTCCGCTTTTTTCAAATAATACAGGAAAAACATCTTGGATGATATTAAAACCGCTTACAGTTATCCAGGTTGTGCGGATTGTATTTGCAATTTTTATTGAAGTGCCATTATTAAGCAACTGAAAATCAGATGGTCTATTTCCGCTTGTGATTATATCATTATTTGACAATACCTGCCCATTTATTGATATTGAAAAGAAGCTCTTATCATAGAAATTAAGCCTGGCGCTCACACCCAACCTACCCGGTGGATATAGGATGCAAATTTTTCCATTTGCAGGCTGTACATCACCGACTATGTAACTATTTCCAGTCTGGATGTTTTGTCCGTATGAAGATGAAACAGAAGTATGAAATAGCACAAATGCACTAAGCAATAACATGCCAAAAGATGTTAACGCAGATTGTTTAAAATGACGATTCATTTCTGGACTCCCCCGAAAAAATGGATGGTGTATGATGTAAAATTAACGTGTTTGGAATAAGAACGTTCCGCCTATGTATGGGCTAAAGTACAAGTGTTTATCTCCAAGAACTAACTCAATGGGAAGTCGTTTTTTGCTTAGATAATTGTTTACATCTTATTTGCTTCATTGTTGAACATTTCTCCGAATATTTGTTATGCTATTGACTAATTGTTCATAGTATATGACTTCAAACGAGATACGACAAGGATTTTTAGATTTTTTTAAGAGCAAAGGGCATACTATTGTGCCCAGTGCTCCGGTGATACCCCATGGTGATAAAACACTACTCTTCACCAATGCCGGTATGAACCAATTTAAGGATGTATTCCTTGGCGAAGGTACTCGCCCCTATACTCGTGCGGCTGATACCCAAAAATGTCTTCGTGTATCGGGTAAGCATAATGATCTCGAAGAAGTCGGTCGCGATACCTATCATCATACGCTTTTCGAGATGCTCGGTAATTGGAGCTTTGGTGATTATTACAAAAAAGAAGCAATCGCATGGGCTTGGGAATTACTCACAAAAGTGTGGGGCTTGGATAAAACAAGACTCTATGCAACTGTGTATGAGACTGATGAAGAAGCCGCTGAACTTTGGGCAAAAGTAACAGATATTGACCCGACACATATCTTAAAATTCGGAGCAAAAGACAATTTTTGGGAAATGGGTGAGACTGGTCCGTGTGGTCCGTGCTCGGAAATCCATTACGATAAAACTCCCGA
>JANYDV010000156.1 GCA_025363505.1 Bacteroidota bacterium | reverse complement strand
TGAGAGGCTAAATGCTGAAGCCGTAGTCATCCGTAGTCTGAGAAGGTCAAGATAGTCTTCCCGTATCGTCGGACGATTTCGCATTAACCGCCAATCACCACCACCCCAATCCCATTTATCAATGTAATAAACATCGGTCTTCATCGCGCTTGCCGTTTGCCGAAATAGACCATCCATACCGTTAATGAATGCGCCCATCAACGTCACGGTAAAGATACCAATGATAATACCGAGCATTGTCAATACCGAGCGCAATGGGTTTGCCTTGACAGCTTGCCATGCGATCGAAAGTCCTTCTCGGGTGTCGTTTACTAATCTCATTATTTTTGCGAAGGTCCGTCTGACTCTACCTTGCCGTCACGAATACGAACAATTCGATTTGCGTGTCGGGCAATATCTTCTTCGTGAGTCACGACGATGATCGTATTACCTTTTTGATGCAATTCTCCAAAAAATTTCATAATATCTTCACCGGTTTTTGAGTCAAGATTTCCGGTTGGTTCATCAGCAAGTAATATTGATGGTCGCGTCACCAGCGCACGCGCAATAGCGACACGCTGGCGCTGACCACCTGACATTTCATTTGGCTTATGAGTCGAACGATCAGCCAAGCCAACCATCTGCAAGGCTTCATAGGCACGTTCGATGCGCTCGCTTTTTTTAACCCCTGCATACACCAGCGGCAATTCTACGTTATGAAGTGCATCACTTCTGGGCAAGAGATTAAACGTTTGGAACACAAAGCCGATTTCTTTATTACGAATTTCTGCAAGTTCGTTATCATCAAGTCCGGCAACGTTCGTACCATTGAAATAGTAATTTCCTGAACTTGGGGTATCAAGACAACCGATAAGATTCATCAGTGTTGATTTGCCCGACCCTGAAGGACCCATGAGCGCAACGTATTCATTTCGCTTAATCGGAATCGTCACTCCGTTGAGTGCATAGACTCTCTCGGTGCCCATATCATAGACACGATAGATATCTTCTAAATAAATAACCGATTCCGCTGCGAGATTTCCCATAACGTTATTTTTTTGTATCTTTGGTTGCTCCGAACCCTGCATTATCAATCTTCACCATTTTTCCGTCTTCAAGGTCTTTTGAAACAGCGGAGTAATTGCCTTTAACAATTTCTTCACTACCCTTCAGCCCCTCGGTGATCTCGACATACGAATTATCGGATATACCCGTTTTTACTTTAACAGCTTTTACTTTTTTACCGTCAATGACAAAGACAATAAGTGGCGATTGCCCTTCTTCGTCGGTTGCGGATGGCTTTTTGGTCTTGCCAACTTCCGCCGCACCTGCTTCGGGGTCTTTTGTCATCACCATTGTTGTACGGCGTGTCACTGCCATGATCGGAACTGTCATCACATTTGATTTCGTCTGCGTTTCGATCTTTGCTGTACAACTCATACCCGGGCGGAGCTCGCCGGTTTCGAAACCAACCAAACGGATCTTTACTTCGAAATTTGTAGATTGATCTTGCGTGCCCACACCTTTGAGCTTCGCGCTATTAGCAATTTCAACTACGGTGCCAATGAATGTTCTGTTCGGGAATGCGTCGATCGACACACGAGCGGTATCACCAAGTTTGAGATTAACCACATCGTTCTCATCAACTTCAACCATTGAGTTCATCACCGATAGATCACTGACCGACATCATTTCTGTACCGGAGAACTGGCTTGTTCCGACTACCTTCTCACCAAGCTGTGAGATCAATTGTGTGATAACCCCATCCATCGGGGAAGGCACCGAGGTCTTGCGCAAACTTTCTGCAAACTGTTTTAATTGACTTGCGGTCGCATCCACGTCGTGTTGCGCAGCGTTATAATTGGCTTCGGCAATATCAAATTGCGACTGTGCCTGCTCAATGTCAGCATCAGAGACTAAATTTTTTCCATGCAACTCCTTCATTCGTTTGAGTGCCAACTCGGCAGTAATACGCTGAGCCTTATTTTGTTGAACACGTGATTTCGAACTTTCGAGTTGTGCAACTCCCGCTTCATATTGTGCTTGAATCGTGGTTGGTTTGATTCTTACCAACATCTGACCCTTCTTGACTTGCGCACCTTCTTTGAATGGCAATTCGGTAATTTCGCCGGACACTTCAGGGGAAATTTTTACCGATGTTTCAGGTTGGATCTTCCCGGTCGCTTGCACGATTTCAGTGATCGTCCGTTGTGAGACTTTTTCAGTCTGTACGGTAATGCCTTTTTCTTTACCACCGGCAACAACGACGACGACAATGATTACGATCAATAACACACCGAGCGAAATCCAAATTAAACGGTTTCGTTTTTTCTTTTTCTTCATTTTATCGACAACGTTCACTGTCGGTGTCGGTTTTTTCGGTTGTAATGTGTCTTCCATAATGGGATAAAGGTACGAAATAAAAATTAGTAGTTTGTTCTGCCGAGCAAATATTCAAGCTGCTTCGAAGCGAGCAAATAATTATAGACGGAGTTGATACGGTTCGAACGAGCGGTTTGTACTTGAGATTCAGCAACAACAACATCAACTTGAATGCCGGCACCAACGCGAAGACGCTCCGATGCCGAACGTAAACTTTCCTCAGCACTTGCAAGTGCTGATGCGCTTGCCGCCAACGCACGCTCGGAGCCGCGAAGATTATTTTGTGCTTTTGCAATCTCGCTCTTAAACGACTGAACCGATTGTTCAAGGTTGACTTGGCTAGCTTCCAATTGTACTTTTTGGATGTCAATCTGAGTACGATTTTGGAAACGATCAAAGATCGGAACACTCAGCGTGAGCGAACCTGAAAGTGTATTAGAAAACGGAATATTATTAAAGGAAGTATTAAATCCGCTACCACCAACTCGTACACCTGCACCCAATGAAGGAAGTAAGAGCGAACGGGTAATACTAATATTTGCTTCCTGAGCTAAAATATTCGAGCGTATCGCCGCAAAGTCTTCGCGGCGCTCGACTAACGAAGAAATAGTTGACGGGGTTGGGGCAACATCTTTCGCCCGACCACTGATTGTTGCTACAGCAGTATCAATTCCCTTTAATGAGACATCAAAATTGAGATAGTCATTCGGGGCAACATCAAGGAGAAACAACAAATCGGCAAGCGCATTCTCATAATTATTTTTTGCTTGGATGCTCTCAAGTTCTTGCTGACCAACGAGTGCATCTTGCTGATATACTACACCGACCGCAACCGCACCGGCTTGATATTGTCCCTTCACCCGGTCGAGCTGGGTTCTTGATTCTGTTAAGGTTTTGGCAGTACTATTCTGAAGTTCTTTAAAGCGTAATGCCGCGATATATGCACTGGTCACATTAAAGGCAATATTTTGGCGAACCCATTTCAAATTGTATCGCGCAGCATCAAGACTATATCCGGCAGAACGAATGCTCGCTGCGTCTGCGCCACCTGCAAAAATATTAATGTTTGCGCCCACACTATAATCGAAACCATGAGTTGCATCCGGCAATACCCCAAATTGTTTGGTCAGCGGTTTGCTATAGCTGTAACCTGCGCTGCCACTGGCACCGGGCAACAATGCATCACCTGCTTTCGAACGTGAGAGTTGCGCAATCTCCAGATCATAACTTGCGTTACGAATACTATAATTTTTATCAAGCGCCATCTTGACCGCATCGTCAAGGGTGAGTTCGCGCGAACCGGTGAGTTGCTGAGCAAATGATGTGCACGCAACTAAAAGCAATAATGCTGTAAGTACTGTTTTCATCTCGACTTCCTACGGCGTTTCAGTATAGACGTTTCAAATATAAAGATGCTAATTTTCGGCACAATAGAACACGAAAGCTACCTAATATATTAATGGACAATTTCAACTTTAGTAAACTCTATTTTGGCACCTACGGTAAGAATTGCGGTGTAAAAACCCGCCGGCAATGGCGATTGCGAGTCGCTTTTGCCATCCCAAACCCAAATCTGAGAACCATGAGTCAAATTTGTTGAAAAACTCCTTACTCTTCTACCGCTCAGATCATAAATAACGATAGAAATCACATCCGGTGTTGGCAGATCAAACTGAAATTGAATTGTGGCTGAACTAACACTCGGATTAGCTCGGAAATGCAGTGATTTCGGCAACACTTCTTCTGTAGTTGGGACTCCGTCACGACTGGAGATTACATCCAGATCCCAGATTCCGCGACCATAACTTCCGAAACGAACCGTATTGCTTTCCGGTACTTTTTCCACCGACCAATAGACCATATCAGGTGGAGTCAATCCATTTTTTGCTGCCAGATCATACCATTGGTTTGCCTCGGTGCTGTAAACATACGGACCGACTTCGGTCGCGGCATAAAGGAACCGTTCGTCATCGGAGACGACCATACCGTAAACTAACGTCTTCGGCAAACCGGAATCAATCGCAGTAAAACTCTTTCCTTCGTCATTGGAGACATAGACTGCTGAATGGGAATATCCACTTCCTGCAACCCATATTTTATGATTTGTTAATCTCGACGGCACAATCACCGAGCCATAAAAATAATGACTCCCGGGCGTTTCGGTAGTATCCGAAGCTTTCCACTGCTGCCCTGCATCGGTAGAATGATAAAAATATCCATCATTTGAGAGGGCATATATCGTCGAGTTATCAAACGGAGAAAATGCCATTGCCGA
>JANYDV010000067.1 GCA_025363505.1 Bacteroidota bacterium | reverse complement strand
GTGCCATCAAAAACGCAAAAGCCAACAACGTGCTGATCTCGGACACTCTCCCTAATGCGATGGCGATAATGTTCATCGTTCTTATATTGTGACAGCATCAAGCGCGGCATAATCAGCCGGCTCAGTGCAACAGAAAGCGAGAGTGAAGAAGTTTTAGTCATCAAGATCGAATCACCATTAACAAAAAATTGTTGCTAAAAGTGTTCATGCCGCGACCGTGATCAATGGGATTAACGATTACCCAAGATTATTAAATGCATTACGGCGTTGAAATCGGAGCAAAGAGCAAATAACAAATCTCAATAGCACATTTTTCTTGACGACTAAAGCCCTCAACCCTATTACCCAACTGCTCGAAGAGCACGAAGCGTTTCGTGAGTCTTGTGCTGAGCTGCAGACACTGGTTGATCGGTTGATTCACGACGGTTATCAAGCATCAATCAAAACCGCTGACTATGCCCTGCTCCTAAAAACACGCGAAAATATTCGGGAGCATCTTAATGTCCACCTTGTCAAAGAAGAGCAAATATTTTTTCCGCGTCTCGAACCTCTTGTCCCCCAAGGACGAGTAAAATTTCTGTTTCTTAATTATGATCACGAATATCTGCGCGACTACTTCGAAGTTTTTTGCACAATCGTCAGTGATTTCGAAAATGATCGCGTCGCGATGCACATTACCGTCAAACGTATAATCGAAACAGCAACGCTGATCATCACTAATCTTCTTCAGCATATTCTTGCCGAAGACGCCGTGTATTTCGAGCTTGCCGAAAAACACTTTGATCAAACAACACTCGATGAGATCGGAAAAGAAATGCTCGATCTCGAACATCGTCTTCAGGAACATCAACACTAATGCTCACGCCGTCGCAACAGCAAGCCGTCAATGCGCCGACCCACTCAGCGCTTATCGCCAACGCCGGTTCGGGCAAAACGCATACGCTGGTTCAGAAATATCTTCACGCACTCGAAATCAACCCCGATCTCAGCAACTCGGCTATAATTGCAATTACCTTTACCGATAACGCCGCCGCCGAACTTAAAGAAAAAATTTCGAAAGGCATCCGAGATCGCATTACTCAATTGCAAGACATCGAAGCGCCAAACGAAATGATTGATCGTCTCTGGAATGCTTTTGATACGATAGACTCATCTAATATCTCCACCATCCATTCTTTTTGTTCGCGTTTACTCAAACAATATCCCATCGAAGCAGGGATAGATCCTTCATTCGCAATACTCGATCAAGTCCAGCGTTCGCTCCTGAGCAATGAGTGTACTCAATCGACCTTCTTTGCTATTTTTTCCGAGATCGCACAGAGCACCGAAGAAACAGAAGAAGGCGTCACTTCGATTTTCGAGACGTTCAAGAAATTTGGGCGAAATAAAATTGCCGCCATAGTCGCCGCAATGCTCTCCAAACGCACTGCCGCAGCGAAAGCCGCCACAATACTCCGAGAAAAAAGTGACCCGGAATTGATTGCGTATTCCAATACTTTGTTTCTACAGCAAGTTGCTCCGATTATTAATTCTCCGATCACTGCAAGTGCACTTGCGACGTTAGTTTCCTACACCCAAAAAATTTCAGCATTAGCAAAGACTCAAAGCGCCACATCGTTGAATGTCGAGATTGCTTATGATTTATGGATTGCCTCATCGACGATCGAAGATAAGATTAATAACCTTGAGAAACTATTGGAGTCGCTCTTAACAAAAAAAGAGACCATACGAGTAGCACTCTTCCAAAAAAAGAATAATCTGACATTTGTAAGTGATGCCGAAGTAATTGTTGCAACTTCACTCGCACCGATCATCGAACTGCGCCCTGTGCTCAAAGCATTTCAGAGCTTCAATGATAACTCCGAAAATGAACTACCGCATCTGCGAAATATTCTTTCGATCTACCAAAGAGTACTTGAAACATATACCACCGAAAAGATTAATCAAGGCTTTCTCGATCACGACGAGTTAATCGAACGCACTATTCTTTTGCTTCGTCAGCCGATCATCGGCACCAACATTGCAAATAATTATAGATATTGTTTCGTCGATGAGTATCAAGATACCGACCAACAGCAATATACCATTGTCAATTTATTAAGCGATTCATTTAAAAATCAATCAACGGTAACAATCGTCGGCGACCCGAAGCAATCAATCTATCGTTTTCGTGATGCTGATCTTCAGTTGTTTCGACGCTCGGTTGCCGAAAGCACTGATTCATCCCCCGATGCACAGATCATCGAACTTCGCGAAAGCTTTCGGATGCTTGCCGCGCCGATGGCGATTATTAATTTCATTACCGATTCACTCTTCGGTGCCGATGACACCACTCGCAGTCAATATTATTATAACCCATTGATATTGGGGCGCAATGCCGACTCAGACGGCTCCATCTCTTTTTTGATAGCCAACGGTCCCAAAAAGAATACTTATGATGATGCACAAACTGAAGAGTCCGAGCCTGAAGAAGATGACGATGAAGATCAAGACTCGCCGCCGACAATAACCGAAGAGGAATTAATTGCTTCGTCAATCAATAGTTTTCTTTCACAAACAATCGCCAAAGACCACGACAATACCGACGAACCAAGAACATATCGCTTCAGTGATATTGCAATCTTACTGAGAAAACGAAAACAACTTCCTATTCTCGAACTTGCACTCAAAGCGAAAAATATTCCCTATACGATGTCCGGCGGTATGGGATTTTATCAACAGCAAGAGATTATTGATGCGCTCAATATGCTTCGGTTTCTCATTGATACCGACGATATGCTTTCGTTGGTGGCTGTGCTTCGCTCGCCTTATGTGGGTATTGATGATCGTTCGCTCTGGAACATCACCCACCAATGGCATCTCTCGGGACGTGCAACATCGTTTTGGGATTTTATTACTGTCCCAAATTCAGAGGTGATGACACCGTTTGTGTCGCGACTGAGCCTGCTGACGGATCTGTTGCCGCTCGTCGGCAAAATTCGGACACGAACCTTGCTTGAGCACGTCATTAGTAATAGTCAGATCGAGTTAGTATATTATTCGTTCAAAGACGGCGATCAAAAAGTCTCGAACATCCGCAAACTCTGCGATCTCGCATCCAATGGCGATCTTA
>JANYDV010000051.1 GCA_025363505.1 Bacteroidota bacterium | reverse complement strand
ATAATCCTCGTTTATTCCATTTTTTGGTGATTTCTTACCGCACTTCGTCGTTACACGAATGATCATTATTTAAAATGTATGATACAAAGAAATCTACGATTAGTTTTTGTTATCGTTGCACTCTCCGGCATCTGTCTTTCTTCATGCCACAAAGAAAACACAGCGGCAATGCGCTCGGCTCAAGGCGGAAAGAAATTCGGCGGCAGATATACAATCAATGAGATTCGTGGCAACCCGTCGAGCCTTGATCCTGTCAGAATGAATAGCAAGGTCGAAGATGACATTGCCAATAATTTTTATGATCGACTCGTTGATAATAATGATCAATTAAAAGTTGTACCGGAGCTTGCCTCAAGTTGGGAGATTTCCCCTGACGGACTGACCTATACTTTTCATCTTCGTAGTGATGTATCGTTTCAGGATGACGAATGTTTCAGCGGTGGTAAGGGTCGTAAATTCGTTGCCAACGACGCGAAGTACTCCCTCGAACGAGTTTGCGATCCGAAAACACTCACCAGCGGCTATTGGATATTCCAGAGTATCGTCGAAGGTGCCGATGAATATTTTATGCGCGACTCCCTTTCGAAGATGGGCAAGAACATCACCGGAGTCAGCGGTTTTCAAACACCGGATGACACAACATTTGTCATCAAATTAACAAAACCGTTTGCCCCGTTCCTTGAGCATCTTACCACCAGTTTTGGTTTTATAGTCGCCCACGAAGCAGTTGAAAAATATGGCAAAGATTTCTTCCAACATCCTGTCGGCACCGGTCCGTTTATCTTTTCGCATTGGAGACCGGACGAAGAAATCTTAATGAAACGCAACCCAAAGTATTGGCAACTTGATAATGTAGGCAATCGGTTACCGTTGCTCGACGACGTTCGATTTACATTTATTAAAGACGACAAAACACTCTTTGCAAATTTCGAGCGAGGAGTTTTGGACGAAGATTTTACAATCCCGACCGAGTCATTTCAAAATATCGTAACTGCTGATAAAAAGCTGACACCGGATTATCAAAAGAAAAATTATATTTTGCAACATGTCACGGCGATGAACTCGTATTTCATTGATATCCTCTGCACCAGCCCAATGTTTTCGAGCGTTGCCATGAGACGTGCGCTCAGCTTTGGTGTTGATCGTGATCAGATAGTAAAGTATGTGCTCAAGAATATGCCGCACTCGAGTGCCGATCATTTTATTGTTCCACCGGCGTTTACTACTTATCCTATAAATGATGTACATGGTATTTCATTTAATGCCGACAGCGCAAAACATTGGCTCGAAAAAGCCGGATATGGCAATGGCAAGCCACTTGCGATTAAACTTTCGGTCTATAATGAGCCGAGCCAAATGCAAATTGCACAAGCCGTGCAACGAATGTGGGAAGTCAATCTGGGTGCCAAAGTTGAGATACAAGTAATGCAATCCGGCCAGCTCTTAGATCAATCGGAAGATGGGAAACTTGATCTCTGGATTACCCGATGGTATGCTGATTACCCGGAGGTAGAAAACTTTCTCAATCTTATTTATGGTAAGCTTGTGCCACCGAGTGCGTCAATGAAAAGCTATCCAAACAGTACTCGCTGGAATTCTGAAGCATTCAATCGTTTTTATGGAGAAGCATTGCAAACCACCGACGACGCAAAGCGGATGTTGTTGTATGCACAAGCCGAAAACGTCGCGGCGTATGAAGCTCCATGTATCCCATTGTTCTATCAAGAGCATTACCGCTTGTTGCAACCCTGGGTTCGAGATAACCCGCTCGACCCGATGAATCGCATTGATCTCAAATGGGTGTGGCTCGATAAATAAATATATTTGATGTCTCAGATCGTCGTACAAAAATTTGGCGGGACCTCGGTGCAAGATGCACCGGCAATGCGGCGCGTGATGGAAATTGTCAAACAGCACGGCATCAAACGTGGTATCCGTCCTTTGGTTGTGCTCTCAGCGTGTTCGGGCGTTACAAATTCGCTCATCCGTATTGGGGAGCTTGCGATGCTCAAGAAATTTGATGAAGCACATAAAACGATCACTGAGCTGGACCAACGCCATTACAATATTGTCCATGATCTCAAACTCTCGCTCCGAGTTGAACAAGAAGCCGCTTTAGAATTACGCTTTATCTGGCGCGAACTTCGAACGCTTGTTCGAGGCATTGAACTCTTAGGCGAGCTTACGCCCAAGATGAAAGACAAATTACTTTCTGCCGGCGAGCGCGCATCGACTACGATATTTGCTCATGCACTTCGTGAACACCTTTCAAAAAAATCAATTGCAGTCCATTACTGCGATGCACGCGATTTTTTTATTACTGACTCTGCCTTTACGCTTGCTCGACCACAAATTGGCGAGATAACGAAGCGCATGAAAGCACATGCAAAAAAAATGATCGGCGGTGCAGTTTGCATTACACAAGGATTTATCGGCGCAACCAAACGCGGCGAAACGACAACCATTGGTAGAGGAGGGTCTGATTTTTCGGCAGCAATAATGGGTATTGCTATTGCAGCAAAAGAAATTCAGATCTGGACCGATGTTGCCGGAATTTATACCTGCGACCCTCGTCTGGTCTCCGAGGCATATGCACAACCCGTTGTCAGTTTTGTTGATGCATCAACAATGGCATTCTTTGGTGCTAAGGTACTGCATCCTGAAACGATCGGTCCTGCTGTCGAAGCAGGAATACCCGTAAGAGTACTTTCTTCCAAACAGCCCACTCTTAAAGGCACAACAATCCTTACTTCATCCGAAGGTACATCCGGAATTACCGGTATTGCTATTAAACGCAATATCGCACTTCTCAAAATTTGTTCGACCGAGCTTGTACCGGTAGCAACTTCTCTTGCGATGATTTTTGATGCTCTTTCGGAGCATAAGATCATCCCCCTGGCAACAAGTTTGTCGTTTGACAATGCAATATTTGCCCTCGACAGCGCTGAGGAATTGTCAAAATTACAATCTGCTTTACGTGATTATACCAACCTTACATCCAAACAGGGGAGAGCATTAATTACTCTTGTAGGGCATGGGCTTGAATATTCGGCGGGTGTGGCAGCACGATTATTTTCTGCCGTTAAGAAAAATAATTGTGAGATGGTTTCATTCGGGGGTTCCGGAAATGCGATCTCTCTGGTAATACCGGATGATGAGATTGAGTCAGCAGTCCGCCGTATCCATAAAGAATTTTTTACTTCTTAATAATTCTTATTATTGCAGAGGGTATTCCTGTGGCGGCAACTCGTGTCATTGGATAATTTATATTCCGCTGAATATATTTTGATCGTTTAAGACTTAGCAGCGGAAATGGAGATGGTCCTTTGAGCTTTACATTGTTGCCATAAAAATCCGGCTCAAGGGTCACGATAATGCTTCCGGTAGAGACATCCATCGGCTGAAGTTTGTCACCACCCGGAAACAAGAGATGGTCATTAGTGCTGTCACTGTCATGCCCGAGCGAGTCGGAAAACAAGCCGTAGAAAATTAACTGATCAGGAGTAAAATTTGAATCAACTGCCCATACACCATATTTCCATCCTGACGGCGCGAACGGTAGTCGCGAAAGTGATGGCACAAACGTTGAGCCATTGTATGAAGAAAGATAGAATTCGTGCTTATACGCCGTCGTATCAGAGGACTGAGTAGTATATACTACTGAGCCGTTGAGTTCGGAGAAATCACCGAGAGGAGTCGCCGAAAGGTTGGAAGTTTTTTTACTATCATCACCGCTCAATTGACCACTCATTAGTACTAACCCCGGCACTATCGGCGTGGGGTTATTTTCGATCGTTATCATCGCATCCGATATATTAATAATGCCGGTAGTAAATGTATGGTGAAAAAGGAAAGCACTGGTGTCGGCGGGACTAATATATGCTACTTTGATCAGTGTTGTATTGACCCAGGGAGAATCAATTCCGTTTCGCAGCCATAGCACATATTGCTCTCCGAGACGAGGAGGACGAAGATGACTGGTAGTTATCGAAATATCCCCGGCATAGAGTGATGACACGGGCTCGGTCGTCATTTTTTTACAACTCGTAATCGTGAATACGAACAGACTAATAAAACATATTACAATAAACTGCTTCACTTGCTTTTTTTCTTAACAACACGCTTCAATGATTTTTGTTTCTGAGTGGTCTTTCTCAATACTGCCGGAGGGACGTTTACTTCCATTCGTAAAATAGCGGCTGCCAGTGTTTTGCCCTGAGCATCTTGTTTTAAGCTGACCGTGCCGCCTCCGCCGAGGGTGTTATGCAGCAAGAAATTCAATGCCCAAAGGTTGGGAAGTTCGTAGCGCTCTACTTTACCAAGACAAATACCCTTAAAATGCTTTTTAACTTTCGCGGCAGTAATTTCTTTTTTGATCAGTGTATAGAATCGCTCATCACGAGCTATCAAACCGACATTTGCTGCATCGCCTTTATCACCACTACGGGCATGACAAATTTCTAATAATTGTACTTTCATTATGCTTCCTCAACTATTACTCGTGGGGTGACTGCTGTTTTCTTCAGTAATGCTGGCCAATAGGCAACGACATCACTCGGCTTTGGTCTGCCACCGGCAAAACCGGTTACGCTTGGCGGACCTGTTAAGATCAGCGGTGCAATATTTTTACCAAATTCAATAATCGAATTTTTATCCTGACCTCTGACGGCAAATTTTACCACAACTTCTTCGACATCCGATTCTTTGGTTGGGGTGAGTGAGCCATGGCAAGAATTAAAACCAAGAAATTCGGTTCGCATTTCTTCAAATGTACACTCCGCTTTTTTCAAGCGTCCGCGTAAAATCTTATCCGATAGTTTTGCTTTCTCCATCGCATCAGGCCAAGTATAGGTCAATGTTCCTTGCGCAGAATATCCATCATTATAGGACATTGATACTTTAAAGAACTCCGTTGCGGGACGTCCTTTTATTCCGAATACTTTTACGCGATCTCGACCTAAGTCTTCGAGTTGGATTGATGTAAAATCTGCAACACAATCAGGTGTGATGTATTCGCGTGGGTCACCGATTTCATACAGCAGCTGCTCGGCAACACTCGCACGTGACACTATCCCTCCTGTTTTCGGATGCTTCGTAATAATAAACTCGCCATTCGGGAATGCTTCGGCTATCGGGAAACCGATATTTGTAAAATCTTTTACTTTCTTCCAATCAGCAGAAAAATTACCCCCCGAACTTTGGGCACCGCATTCAAGGATATGTCCGGCTACTGTGCCGGCTGCCATCTTATCCCAATCATTTGGCGACCACCCGAATTCGTGAATCATCGGAGCAAGGGTTAACCCGGTGTCGGTTGTACGTCCGGTAATAACAATCTGCGCACCTTGTCTCAAAGCCTCGACTATTGGTGCAGCACCAAAATACACATTTGCACTTAAGACACGACTACGAACATTTTTTAATGATTCGCCCGTCTCCATATTCTTGAGTGGATGTCCACTTGCCAACAGCGAATCGATCGAGTCGAGAATATTATCTTCGAGCACAATACCGACTTTGATCTTAATACCTTTTTTTCGCGCTGCCGCAAAAATTGCATCACGACAAGCTTCGGGGTTGACTCCGCCGCCATTGGTAATCACTTTGATATTCTTATTGACAATATCAGGCAGAATAGTATCAATAACCTCTACCAGATCTTTAGCATAGCCTGCTTTGGGGTCGCGCAGTTTTTGCTTTTGCATAATGGACATTGTTACCTCAGCGAGGTAGTCCATCATCATATAATCAATCGGCGATTTGTCGTTGGCAAGACGGACCTGATCGATCGGCGCACTTGGCAGATCGCCCCAAAATCCTTGCCCGGAAGCAATGCGAATTCTTTCTTTCATATTGAGTTATGCAACAATCTTCGGAGGAGATTTGTCAACAGAAATTATTGCCCCCTCATTATTACTTCTTAAACACTTTCTTCATTGGTACTGCCAAGAACATCCCAATCGGAGCAGTAATCATATAGAGCCATACACTCGGAGCATATCCCGATACAATTGCCGGACCGAGCGTACGCGCCGGGTTCATTGAGGCTCCCGTATAGGGTCCTGTAATATATGCCGCAACAAATACATACAGACCAATAATCACCGCAACGTTGAATACAGACAACTTTTCTCCTTTTGATTGGACAAAAAATACGGTGGTCATTAATGCAAACGAGATAGTCACTTCAATTATAAATACTTTCCAAAGGTCTAACTTTGGCAGTGTTCCGCCAAGTGAAGGATGTATTGGGAATATCAACGAAAGGATAACACTTGCCAGTATAGCTCCGGATAGTTGCGAAACCACACGAAGGATATATATCGGTGTGGTCGTGCCGCTGGTAATTGCTAAGACTGTTGATACTGCCGGATTAAAATGTCCTTCCGCAATTTTTTCGCAAAGATAGATCGCCAAAAATACTGCAACTCCCCAACAGATACATATTCCAAAATGCGTCACCGCGCCACCGCTCATATCATTGATAATGATCGAAGCGGTACCGATAATAACAATGATGAATGTTCCGAGAATTTCGGAAATGGCGGTTTTGAGCATGATGGTAATATCTTTCGAAGGCGTACAAACCTGAAACAAGTGACAATCGTTTTCTACGAGTTTGATTGGCAACAAAACTCGACGAATTCATTGTTAAAGACCCGATGAAACGTATCGGCATTATCGGCGCACCGTGTATTGATGAAGTGATCTCGCCATCTGGCGAAATCACTTCTCAAGCATTTGGCGGAATCTTGTATTCGTATGCTGCAATCGAACGTGCCATTCGCGAACTTGGTGAGAATGTCGAGTGCATCCCAATAACATGGAATTCCAAACCGGACCGCGAGTTAATACTCCCGTTCTTCAAACTCCTCACACATTTCAAAGATATTACACCGTTACTGCAAACAGAGGCTTTGACTAATCGTGTACGACTTGTCTATCAAGACGATGCAAATCGTAGTGAGCATTGCCCCAGCATTTTGCCCGAGCTGACGCAAGCAGAACTTTCGTGGATTGATCTGGAATCACTCGATGGATTATTTATTAATATGATTTCCGGTTTTGATATTTCTCTCGAAACGATGCAATGGCTCCGCACAAAAACCAAAGCACATATCCATCTTGATGTTCACGCGATGGTCTTGGGTGAGTTGTCTACCGATTCTCAACCGCGTAAACTTGCGGGACGAAGTGATTGGCGCGAATGGCTCGCTTGCGTTGATTCTGTGCAAATGAATGAACTCGAATCTGACTGGCTTGGTGCGTATGAATTAAATTCAGAGCTTGAACTGCTTCAAGAAATTCGAAGACTCTTTAATACTAATGGTTCGCCGCAGACAGTGATCGTCACACGTGCCGAGCGAGGTGCTACGAGTTTTGATTTTACAGCAGAGAAAATTTGGAAAAAAGATCCGACCAAACGTCCAATTCTTAATACCACCGGCTCCGGTGATGTCTTTGGAGCGATCTATACTCTGGCAAAAACACTCGGCGCTTCTGAGCAAGAATCGTTATATCACGCCGAATCGTGGGCAGGCTGGAACACCGAGCTTAGTTCGCTGGAAGAAATTCTTTACGCACCATTATCTTCAGAGATTCTTGCTTAAATAAATACTCCTCGTCGGGCTTCTGACGGATCGGGGGGCGGCAATTGATTAGCATAGGCGACCGCAGCATCAATCTCTTGCTTAATCTGAGTTTCGAGCAGGACGATCTCTTGCTCTTTTATTTTATTTTTGAGGAGCAGTGCTCTTGTTTTCAGAACGGGGTCTTTCTTTTGCCATTCAATAATTTGTTCTTTCGGGACGTACTCACCGCCATCGTGCTCAGCATGACCCCTCATACGCATCGTGACCGATTCTATCAACGTTGGTCCATTGCCAACACGAGCACGCTCTACAGCAGTTGATGTTGCAGCAAACACGGCTTCGAGATCGGTACCATCAACTGTTACCCCGGGAATACCGTAGCCAATTGCGCGATCTGAATACTTTGGATTATGTGTTTGATGTGCTACGGGAGTCGAGTATGCGTATTGATTATTTTCGATAATAAGAATAAACGGCAAGTTCATTACCGATGCCATCATTAAGCCTTCGTGAACTTCGCCGACCGATGAACCGCCGTCACCGATATAATTAATAACCACATTTTTCGTCTTCTTCATCTTCTGAGCAAGAGCAACACCTGCGGCAACGGGTACCATTGCCCCGAGATGCGAGACATTGCCGTAGATGCCACGCTTTGGATCGGCAAAATGACCGGTGCCATCGGTGCCGCGAGTCATTGCACCTTTGCGAAACAGAAAATTGATCGCCATTTCTTGCGCTGTCATTCCGCGAACAAAATGTGCGCCATTATCACGGTGCATCGGAAAGATAATATCGCCATCGCCAAGTGCCATCGAAGTCCCGACGCTCGTCGCTTCATTGCCGATCTGAGAATACACACCACCAACGATCTTTGATTGCCGATACAAATTGATCAACGCATTATCAAACTCCCGAGCACGGAGCATATTGGTATATGCGAAAAGAAGTTGGTCTGTTGTCATTTGAATATAGAACATCAACTTTTGGATGAGGAGTTCGCTTCCTATTTACAACAGCTGATTGAAGTATATATTCTTTCTATTAATTAGTTTTAGTTATTGTAATAAAATAATTAAAAAACCTACTCTTCTAATACGCTTTGTATAAATTTCTTTCAATCCTAATAGCGATAACCGATGTTTAAAAGAATCGCATTAATACTTGAGTAATTAATCCCCACCATTATCAGTGAAGACGCATTGAATTGTAAACCAACTCCCCATGAAATACCATGACTATATGAACCACTTTCTGTTTTTCTTACCGCCGTGGAAAGGATACCATCATTATCTCTAGTGGTAGTAAGAACTTCCCAGTTATTAGTAAAATATCCGATACTTCCTTGAATTGAAAATTTGCTCGTAATAGGAATAACTCCTAATAAATCATAGCTTGTGTATCCTACGTCGTATTTCTTAGAAGAAGAAGTGGATGATGACAGAAAAGTGGAAGGATAGGCATCTGTAGTTGATGGCTCCGAGAATAAATCTGCAAATGTGCCAGTAATACCAATACCGATATATTTATAAATAAGACCTATACCTGCAGCAAAGCCCGTCTTCCCGCCACCGATACCGAAAAATATACTACTTTTTAACCCCTCGCTATCGTTGCTGATTGGTTTCAAAAGTTGATTTGTACTTTCAGCCGTTGGATCAGAAATAGTTACTGCAATTTCCTTCTCTTTTGAAAGAGTTAATAATGCGTTTACATTCGTAAATTCCCAATAGTAGTATAAATCATATTGCCAATCAGGATTTTTTATTTTTGGCTCAGCATTAAGAATTTTCTTTATTTCCGCTGATATAAAGTTTGCATCTTCTTTTGACATATTTTTACCCACCCATTTAATCTCAGTAACCTTATCCGGTTTTTCAAACTTTATTACTTCGTCGCCTTTAACTCCGAATTTTGGTACATCTTTAGCATTAATGACTGTAACTCGTCTTATTATTTGTCCTTCAACGACTGTATCAAAATCCACATGATATTGAATCAGAGAATTGCGTACTTGTTGCACGGAATATCCAATCCCTATTTCTTGCGCTTTTATAGTAAGTGGGAGAATGAACATACAAAGAAAAATGATTCGCTTCATGGGATAATGGAATAAATATGGTTTTGTAATTTTAGGTCATATATGCCTAATGGCATATATGCAAAGATACGTAGAAATTCGCCATGACGCTTAGGAAAATCATCGGCGAGAATATACGAGGTTATAGACACGCGGCTGGATATACTCAGGCGGCATTGGCTGTTCGAGCGAAAATAGATATGTTCTATTTAGGTAAGTTAGAAAGAGGGGAGGTTAACGTAAGTGCAGATACAATGGAGAAAATCGCTAAAAGTCTCAAAGTCCCTATCCACACATTCTTTATAGAACAGGGATACCGCTCCAAAATATAATCAATTATTTAATTTTGCTTTTGTCTTTGTAGTCTGAAATGTATTTCTAAATTTTTAATCTCAAATTCATAAGAAAAGCCCTATAAATCCGCTCGGTACGCGTTGAGGTTTTGGTCCGAAGGAGATTCGGGTACTGTGGCGGAACAATTCGCCTCCTATCTCCCTTATATCGGCACAATTTCCAAAAACCTATACTATGGGCTTACAATGCGGTATCGTCGGACTTCCTAATGTCGGGAAATCTACACTTTTTAATGCAATTACATCGTCAAATTTGGCTGCGGCGGCAAACTACCCGTTCTGCACCATTGAGCCAAATACGGGTGTCGTTGCTGTCCCTGATGCGCGCCTCGGCGTCCTGACGAGCATTGCCATACCCGATAAAGAAGTCCCGGCAACGATCGAGTTTGTGGATATTGCAGGTTTAGTAAAAGGTGCAGCTTCGGGCGAAGGATTGGGTAATCAATTCCTCTCGCATATTCGTGATGTTGACGCTATTTTACATGTCGTGCGCTGTTTCGACGATAATAACATCATTCACGTCGATGGCTCGGTCAACCCAGTCCGTGATATTGAGATTATCGACTCCGAGCTGATCTTCAAAGATATTGAGACCGTTGATAAAAAGATTGATGGCGCGGCTCGCAAAGCAAAAACAGGTGATGCCAAAGCAAAAGCCGAAGTCGATCTTTATGAGCGTGTTCGAACACATCTTGGCGAGGGCAAACTTGCTCGGACGTTCGAAACAATCAACGATGACGAGATCCTCTGGATGCGCGATATGCACTTGATTACTCGTAAGCCGGTAATGTATATTGCCAATACCGATGAAGCAGGCATCCAAAATGGCAATGATTATATAAAACTTGTTCAGGAGATTGCTACGAAAGAAAAAGCCAACGTCGTGGCAATTTGTGCGAAAATCGAAAGCGAACTAGCCGAGCTGCCTTCGGATGAGCGCGCCGCATTCTTGCAAGAACTCGGAATGAAAGAGCCGGGTTTGAATGTCATCGTACGCTCAGCCTACGATTTGTTAGGTCTTCAAACATATTTTACCGTTGGCAAACAAGAAGTTCGTGCTTGGACGGTTCGAAAGGGTGCCAAAGGACCCGAAGCCGCAGGGGTGATTCATACCGATTTTGAAAAGGGCTTTATTCGCGCCGAAGTGATGAAATATGACGATTTCGTTCGCCTCAAAACCGAAGCCGCGATGCGTGATGCAGGCTTGCTCCGAAGCGAAGGGAGAGATTATACGGTTCAAGACGGTGATATAATGCACTTCCGTTTCAACGTCTGAGAATTTCTCAATTCTACATTCTACATCCAACACCTCCGATTGCCGTATTTTTGTAATACGTGCTACCTGTGTATAAATATAACCAGACCTTTTTTTCGCGTCGCGAAATGGAGGTATTGTTAAAAGACCTCGGCTTTACTGCCGTCGATATCAATCACGCTATCGGCGCATACGATATGGCAGAAAGCGTACACGAAGGTCAGAAGCGTCACGATCAAACTCCTTATTTTTGGCACCCAAGCCGCGTCGCAAAAATCACCATTATCGAATTGGGAATAAAAGACATCCAAGTTATTTGTGCCGCCTTATTGCACGATGTACTCGAAGATTCACAAGTAGTGACGCCGGAGGTGATCGAGTATAATTTCGGGGAATATGCAAGCTATCTCGTACAAATGCTCACCAAAGACATTAAAGCCGAAGGAATGTTACGTGAGTTAATTGAAAAAGAATATGTTGATCGCCTTGCAAAAGCGACCGATGATGCAAAAATGCTGAAGTTAATCGATAGGCTGGATTCGTTTCGATGTCTCGAATTTAATGTAAAAAGAAATCCAATCAAATATATTATCGAAACAACAAAATTCTACTTCCCTCTCGCACAGGCTTCGACCGACCCAAAGATGCAATACCTCATCAAAGAATTACAAACCGCGCGGAATAAATTTTTAGGGTAAATTTTTAGGGTAAATTTTCAATATTGTCATCCTGAGCTTGCGAAGGATCTCAGCCCAAAATTTAGACAACTACTAATTTCTTATACAAACCTGAAGCATTAGATTCTTCGCTCGCCAGTCAGAATGACAATCTAAATTAGTATCTCCTACTTTAGATGTTCGAGCGCATACGCAATTCGCGAAACGACTTCGGATTTGCCAAGTACTTCTAACAACTCGAACAGTCCCGGTCCCGAACCCACACCACTCACCGATAATCTTAATGGATGAATCAACTTCCCTGCCGAAATATCTTTCGACTCGGCATAAGCTCTGACGATCTGCTCGATCGCAACATGATTCCATTCTGTAGAATTTGTAAGTAATGGCAACAGATCAGCAAGGCGTAGCTTTGCTTCATCAGTCCAATTTTTTGCACGAGATTTCTCGTCAAATTCGGTTGGTGCTTTATAGAAATACGATGCAAAATCCACAAAATCATTGAGTGTCCGAACACGCTCGGTCATTAAGCCTATCACTTTGAGTAAGTATTCATCGCTAACAGTATATCCTCTGTCCTCGGCAAGAGGTTTTACTGATTTGAATAATTCTTCAGGAGTTTTGCTTCGGATATATTCGCTATTCATCCAATCGAGTTTTTCGCGACCGAAGACTGCACCCGATTTATTAACTTTGTCGAGTTCAAATGAAGCAATTAATGCTTCAAGGGAATATATTTCCTGCGTATCTGAAGGATTGAAGCCAAGCAAGGCACAGAAATTGACTAATGCATCGGGCAGGTATCCCTGCGTCTTAAAATCTTCGACCGCGACATCGCCTTGACGCTTCGAAAGCTTGCTGCGATCTGGATTCAAAAGTAGTGGCAAATGTGCAAACTTCGGCATATCGGCTTCCCAATTGAGCGCACGATACAACAGGACGTGCTTCGGGGTTGATGTGAGCCACTCTTCGCCGCGTATCACGTGGGTGATCTTCATCAAATGATCGTCAACGATATTTGCTAAATGATACGTTGGAAATCCATCGGATTTAAGCAAGACTTGATCGTCAATGGTCTTCGACTCAAAGCTGACATCACCTCGAACAAGATCGTTAAAGGTGATCGTCTCACCCAGCGGCACACGAAGACGAACGACATGAGCAATCCCTGCATCAATTTTCTCTCGAACTTCGTCATGAGTAAGATTTCTACAATGACGATCATACATTGGTGGTTGCCCGGAAGCCTGCATTGCTTTGCGAACTTCATCGAGGCGTTCGCTGGTACAAAAGCATGGATATGCTTTGTTGTTCGAAATTAATTCATCGGCATAATTACGATAGATCTCCGTGCGTTCTGACTGAACATAGGGTCCATACTCTCCGCCTTGTGTCGGACCTTCATCGAACGAAATGCCAGCCCACTCCATCGTTCTGAGCAAATTTTCAACAGCACCTTCGACTAAACGAGTGCGGTCAGTATCTTCGATACGCAGAACATTCACACCGTTATTATGACGGGCGAAGAGATAGTTATAGAGTGCTGTTCGTAAAGATCCAACATGGACAAAGCCGGTTGGCGACGGTGCAAAACGTACTCGTACCATAAGAATAATAAGATATAAAAAAGCCTCCGAAATGTTCGAAGGCTTTTGTGAATTACCTGGGCGAGATAGGGGTCTCGAACCCCCGACCTCCAAAGCCACAATCTGGCGCTCTAACCGACTGAGCTAATCCCGCCATAGTAAAATCTAACAATCGAAATATGACACAACCTCACATCTCAACTGGTGTATGCCCGGTTGGACTCGAACCAACGACCCTCAGCTTAGAAGGCTGATGCTCTATCCGACTGAGCTACGGGCACAAAGATATCCGAGTTTTCAACAAGGATTTAAGAAACGCCTATGCGAGAAAACAAGTTCAATAGTTACCATCTACCTTCTTATCCCATCGTTTTCAGAAGATAAAACCATTTTTTCGGTGTTACACGACTTGATCGTATCCTTATTGAATGAATATAATAAGCTATATTGGACAAAAGACCATTAATTTTTTTGAAGAGTTTGGCGAGATTTCGCGCCTCTTCGGAAGAACGATTGCCTACGTAAAAGATATCGGCAAAGACCGAAGTCTGCTACTCAAACAAATGGAGCACATTGGCACCGGGTCGTTGCCACTGGTGATCATTGTTGGTTTTTTTACCGGAATGGTCAGTTCGTGGCAAGCCGCTTACCAATTTAAGGGCTTGATCAGCAATGGCTTTATTGGCTCGGCTGTGAGTCGGGCTATCTTTATCGAATTAGGTCCTGTGCTGACGGCTATCGTCATCGCAGGACGTGTGGGAGCCTCTATCGCCGCAGAACTGGGGACGATGAAAGTAACTGAGCAGATCGATGCCCTTGAAAGCCTGGGTATCAGTCCTATTCGCTATCTTTCGACGCCACGTGTGATTGCGGCAATGGTAATGATGCCGATACTGACCATCTTTGCAAATGCCATAGCTCTGATAGGCGCGTTTGCGGTGGCAAACTTTTTTCTCGATATAACCGGCAAAGTATTTTTTGATAGTGTCCAACGCCTCTTTCACTTGAAAGATGTATTTGGCGGAATTTTTAAGTCAATATTTTTTGGTACAGTTACCGCACTTATTGGTGTCCATGTCGGTCTCAGAACAACGGGGGGAGCCGAAGGTGTTGGCTTATCTTGTATTCGTGCCTTTGTGATCTCAGCGGCAATGATCCTCATTCTTGATTATACATTGTGGACCATTATTTTTTAAGAACCAGTGATCGAAATTAACGAACTTCGCAAATCCTTTGATGCACAACAAGTGCTTCGAGGTGTTTCTTTTTCAATTGCCGATGGTGAAACCGTGGCGATTATTGGTCAATCAGGTTGTGGAAAAAGCGTGCTCTTAAAGCATATTATTGGCTTACTTCAGCCCGATTCGGGTTCGGTTGTTGTTGATGGGCATAATATCGCTACCGCATCTGAGGAACAGATATATGCACTTCGTAGGAAGATTGGTTTTCTGTTTCAAAGTGCTGCACTCTTTGATTCGATGACCGTCTTTGAGAATATCGTTCTTGGCCTTTGGGAACATGGCGAGCGCGAGGAAGCAAAACTCCGACACATCGCCGAGGAAAAACTTTCAATGGTCGGCTTACGTGGCATTCTCGACCAAAAACCTGCGTCACTTTCCGGCGGAATGAGAAAGCGTGTTGGTCTTGCTCGCGCACTGGCAATGAATCCCAAATATCTCTTTTACGATGAGCCAACCACAGGTCTCGACCCTGTGACGAGTGATCAGATCGATGATCTTATCCTTAGTGTGACAAAACAATATCAAGCGACCAATCTTATTATCACCCATGATATGTTTACGGTCCAACGTATTGCTAAGCGAGTAATCTTCTTGAGTAACGGACTCGTCTATTTCGATGGCACACCACAAGAACTTGAAAACTCGATCGACCCGATCGTTCAGCAATTTATCGAACGCTTTGGAAAAAGATAAAAAAAACGCGCCTCGAAAGGCGCGTTTTTTTTAGACAACATTGTCCTTTTAGAAATTCAAACGGAGCACAGGAGAGATCATAATGTAATCTGCCCACTCCCATGGTTTAATCGGATTGAAACCGGCAGCATATTTTGCTTCGATATCAAGCCAATTGAAAATCTGAATAAATCCATCGGCAAGCAACATATTCGAATATTGCAGGCTGACTCCCCAATCATTACCATCATTACCGCCGTGCATATAACCAATCTTCACCATTGGATCGAACTGTTCATAGCTATGTCCACGGATAAGATCAGAATAACCCGGTTGACCAAAAGAAGTACCCTTGACACCAACAGTCATTGCGTAAACACGGTGAGTACCTGCGCCGACTTGACCATAGAGACCTCTCAGAGAACCTGCAGTAAATGCATAACCAACCCACCCATGAGCCGATAGATCAATATAGTACAAACTATCACGCTTTGTGCCATTGGTAAATGGAGCGGCATCGGTGCGGTATTGTTTATCATTGGCTCGCAATGAAAAGTTTGTGATATTAGGTGTAAATGCTTGGTAGTATGCCCCACCGATGGTAAGACGACCGGCATTTTTATCAGGAAGTACATTTAACGCTTGGTTGATCATTGCGTCGAAACCTTGCGTTCCTTCGAGCTTGCGTTCTTTAATACGGAAGCTACCACCGGAAACACCGAATGGAGTAATACCGCCTTCGCCAAGTTGGAAATTCAACCCTAAGCGAACATCAGTCATTTCCTGATGGATAATACCTTGGATTGCTACATTACCCGGCAACCAAAATGGATAGCCGATATAGTCATTACCTTCTACATATCCAATTCCGAAACCTGATTTGAAAATAATATCACCGCTAAAGAGTGATGCTGTTATTTGAGCATACTGAATCTTCTGTTGTGGTGTTGGGGTCGAGACCATAGTATATTCATAGTCCGAGCGATTGTTGATTTTATTATAGAGATCCTCACCAAGAATTCTCTTGATCGTCGGAGCACCATAAATACCAACATTATCAATGACGATACGAAGCAACTGGACTTCGTCATTGTAATTGCCATTGATCAATGCTTCGCGCGAACCCGGCTTTTGGGTTGCCGTAAGATCAGCATTCGTTGACGGCGAAATTTCTTTGCCGGACTTGCGAAGTGCAGAGATGACACGCGAGCGAACGCTACGATCAGTGATTATGAATTGAATCAACTCGTTCTGACGAGCAGTATCGATTGATTGGATCGCCGCAAGAATATTCTTCAAAGCACGATTTTCTTCTTGCGTATTCTTTAATTCTTCTTGCCAGTTGACTTGCGAAGTATTTGTCTGTTGGTTCGGCTGGGCAAATGCTGTCATCGCCGAACACAATACTATTGCAAGAGCTGCAACTACTACTGACGTATTCTTCATTCGAAACTCCTTAAAAAATGTATTGGATGTCATCGGTTATTTGCTCCTGAATAATATTAGAAGTAAATGCGCGGTGTGATCGTGAAGAACTGGTCAGCCTCCCACGGCTTGGCATCACGAATAAGTGGCGATGAGTAGCCAAGTTCAAGACGAAGGTGGTCGGTGATTAATTCGATCCATCCGCCAAAGGTAAACAGATGATCAAAACCTGCACTCAAACCAAATTTTGCATTTTTGTGGTTGACATATTCCACAACAAAATGAGGTGAGACCGGAGCTGAAACGCGTTTGACATCTTGCACTTTGTTTGCTTGCTCGACGCCATATAAAGGATGTTTTCCAGGGCGATTATCAGTGTAAGTAACTCCCGGAATGATAGACTGCTGAACGTTATGAAGTCCAACACCAACAGAAATTTGCAAGAAGCTGCTGAGATCAAGCTGTAAGATTGTCGGGACGTATAACTGTGCAATCACCGAAGTACGGTAGAATGTTTTACCGGCAGGAACAACGATGGCTGTTCCATCGAGGGCATTCGTTGTTAATTCTTTGCCATTATACACAATAGTGGAATTACTGCTTTGTCCTGCAGGCATCAATGAGAACTTCACTGCAAGCGGTAAGTTAAAAGCACTAAAGAAATCGAGTCCTGCAAAATAGGCATCGAACGAAGCACCCCAGAAGCCGCTAAGTTTGCGAGCTTTAAATGTAAAGAGATCAGAATCACCCAAATCCATCGGGAATGCAACACCGAGCTTTACATTGCTTTCACCACCAATTTGATTTTTCAAATTAATCCAAACACGTGCTTCGCCGCTCGACCAGAATGGCAAGCCAACTTCACTATTACCGGTTTCGAGTTCAAAGCCGATATTTTTTGTAGCATTAATCCAAAGATGATTAATCGAAAGATCAATAAGTTTATCATAGCGGCTCGCACGAGCGCGAGCGAGTTGATCGTCCGGCAATTCCTGCGTTTTCTCAGGGTCAATCGGGGTTGATAGTGTATCTTCTCCTGGCGCAGCACCGGTCAACTCGAAGCTTGCATCCGAAGTGGGCAAGCCATAGAAAGCACGTTGAGCATCTAAAATTGCTCGTTTTGAATAGAACTGCGAGAACATTTTGCTATAGACATAGCGCATCTTCGCATCTTTGACAAGCTGGCTACCGTGTGGTACGATCTCGCCTGGAATTTCGACGTTCTCGCCTTGGATAGTATTCACATTTTCGAGGAAGCCCGGGGTGCGGTGAAACAATTGCACCACTTTTTTTCCTTGGTATGCTTTTGGTACGATCTGCCCAGAATTACCCGATTCGTCGTCATCGAAAGAACCAAAACCGCCGCCTTTTTTCTTCTTGGTGGCTTTTTCTTTATTATAACCACGAACTAAGATATGGAAAGGCTCGACTTTATCAACACCGGCTGGCGCTGAGAAGAGATAATATTCAGAGACATCAAACTCTTCTTTCTTTAAGTTAAACGGCTCTTTGGCAAGAGCATCACGAATTTGCAATTGAAGATCAGGATCGGTGATCTTCCATTTGATCACATTCGTAAATGTGTAGGATTCGCCATAAGCATCGAGCTGATCCAACATTTTATATGTACGATCATTGAGCTTTTGCATTGCTTTTACTGTGTCCACGAGCGGCTGAGCTTCGACTCTTCCGACCATGAGCATAGAGACTGACATGATAAGGAATAAACATGCTTTCCGTATCGTGTTGCTTTGTTTGATCATCTTCTGTATCCTCTTATAAACTTATGTATTGTGTGAGATAAATAACGATTAAAAGCACTCGTTATTTTTTCTTTGGGTAAATAGTCAGTTTCTTCACCTTCGATTGCCCTGTCTTAGGGTCTTTGAAGGTTACATTGATCTGATACCCATCCTTCTTGAGATTTGTCGGTGGTTTGACGACACGAATAGCATAGTTAATGCCATCGAGTTTTGTCGCCTTTGATTCAAGTACATTTAAATCAGATGCTGCGTCAATATCACCCGGAAGTTCTAACTGATACCCTTCTCCGGCATCACCAAGACCCACACCGGCTTTGAATTTAATCTGTGGATTATCACCCACTGTCCAAGTTGATTTGAAGCCTGCGACGAGTAATGGCGGAGCCAGTATCTTAAAATCTTCGCTACGCAATTCTTTGAACTCTCTTGAGAATAGCGAACGATATAAGATTTTTACTGTCAATTTCTTTTCTTCATCCGTGAGATACTCAGGGGTGTATTGTGTAGTCGGTTCACTGACCGATTTCACTTCTTTACCATCAACAAATACCTTTATATTGTAGACACCGTCAAGATCTGCATACTTGCCGTTAATTTTGAACGGGAATCTGGTATATGGCTGTGGTTTTCCATCGTCATCCGTTGGGAAAAACACCGCACTATCACCAGCGACAGGACGAAGTGCTTTGACAGCTACATTAAACGAGCCGCTACTAACATCTTTCGCACCACCACCACGATTTGCTTGACCCTTAAATTTGACAGTATATGTCTGCCCTACGTCACCGGCTGCCGGAGTATATTTCCAAACCCAGTTTGTATCTACTTTTACAAATTCTCCGGGTCCTTCGGTCTTCGTGATCGTTACACCTTTAGCTTCAGCGCCTTCGATCTTAATCGGGTTCGGAAGTTCAAGTCCAGGGAAAACATTGAAATCAGCGATCTGGGCAAATGTACCCAATTGATCGGTAACTTTTGCTTCCGGACGTTTGACGTTCACGACAAATTCGTTGTTTCCGAGATTGGTCGAGAAGTTGTGATACGAATCAGTAAGCAATGAATCAATAAAGCCCTTGAGCGGTACGTTCTCGACGATGCCATCTTTTACTTCTTTCAATTCACCGACGGTCAGATGAACAGCACCAATTTTAACGGTATCATCATTTGATGCAGACTGTGCCACACCGACGATCTGATTAGTCCGAGCATTGAAGCGAAGCTTGTATGTACCTTCGCCGTAACTTGGTTTGAATTTATATTGGAAAATATAATCCTGTCCTTGTCTGATACGAGGAAAGATCGAGGTGTCTTTGGTCATATCAATTGAATCCATCTTAACGTCATTGCGCAAGATGGTAAGGCTGAGATCATTGACCGAGTCACGAGCGGGATCGGAGACGCGAACTTTGACCGAGAACTGGCGTTCCGGTTCTTTCGCATCACCCAACATCATGGTCTGATCAGAAGTGCTCGAAACGCTGGTCTGAGAACCACGCAGAGCGTTAATAATCGTTTCGGCGATCAATTGAATACGCTTGTTCTTACGAGCAAGTGCATCTTTTTCACGCTTGAGCTCTTCTTCAGCATCGTCACGTTCTACGATGATAATAAGCAATTCGAGAAGAACTGCGAGATAGAGAATAAAATAGACTTTTCCGCCGCCTTTACCTGACATAGTGTATAATCCTTCACAGTAAAGCTAAATCTGACACAACAACGGTTACTTTCAAAGGAAGCAACCCGTACATTTATAATGATTAAGAAGCAGTTTGAGCTGCTAATAAACTTTCTACCATCTTGGCGATACTATCCGGCTCGACATTTACTTGGCTACCTATGGTAAGGGTACCAAATGTCGTATGGTCGAATGTATGAGGAATAATGGCTATCTTGATTCGGTCCCGGTCTTTCTCAGCGACCGTTAGGCTGACTCCTTCGATAGTGATCGACCCACGAGGAATCACATATTTTATAATAGAAGTCGGTAGCTTTAGATAGAACTCCCAACTGCCATTAACGGAGTTGATCTTTTCTACTGTTGCAACGCCATCAATATGTCCTTGCACTAAATGCCCCCCGAGACGTGTCGCAAGTGTTGCCGCACGTTCAAGATTTACCTTATCCCTTGCTTTCAATGAGCCAAGTGTCGTTTTCGAGAGTGTTTCCGCGACACAGATGACCTCAAAAAATGACACACCACAATTTACCACGGTTTGACAAACACCGTTAACTGCAATAGAATCATCGACTTTAAGATCACCCAGCACTTTCTCTGCACTAAATTCTATACGCAAAGAAGTACCTTCATGCTTTATAGCAATGACCGTGCCGATTTCTTCAATTATACCGGTGAACAAGCCTTGAAATCCAGTTTTAAGCGATTTTGTGAACAACAGAATTCATAATGAGTTATGAATTCTCTTCTTAAGTTATGAATTCTCTTCAATTGACGCAAGTATCCTCTCTGCCACCCGCAATGCAGCTAGTCCGTCTTCTCCACTGACAATTGGTTTTTCCCTCAGCACAACAACACGACGAAAAAGCTCAAGTTCATATTTAAGCGGGTTGATGTCGTCGGCATCGGGTCGCTCATAAATGATATTCAATTTCTTTTCGGCTCGATCAATCTCGCCAAGATTAAATTGAAGTGATGAACTTTCTGATACTTCCTGAGGGCTGACCAGACGAAAGAGTTCTGACTGTTTCGTTGCAAAATCAACCGAGACGTAAGCATCTTGCTCGAAAATACGAAGCTTTCTCATCGGGTTCTGCGAAATCCGACTTGCGGTTACATTTGCGACTGCACCATTTATAAAAGTAATACGTGCATTAGCAATGTCAATCTCATCCGAAACAACCGAGATGCCGCTTGCATCAATAGATTTCACTTCGCTATCCACCAATGACAATATTACGTCAATATCGTGAATCATCAAATCCAGCACCACTGCTACGTCAGTGCCACGAGGTTTAAATTGTGCCAAACGATGCGATTCAAAAAATCGTGGGTTATGAATATATTGTTCTACTGCCAGTAGTGCCGGGTTGAATCGTTCGATATGTCCGACCTGAATACTCACCCCTGTCGACTTTGCTAAGGCACACAATTCTTCGGCTTCTGCAATGGTGGTAGTAATCGGCTTCTCGATCAATACGTGTTTGCCTTTTTCGATGGCTTGTTTTGCTACTTCAAAATGATAACTCGTGGGAGTAACAATCGAGACACCATCAACTTCATCAAGAAGTGCATCAATACTTGTGTAGCTTTTTGTGCTGATTTCTACGGCATATCGTTCGGCTTCGGCAGTGTTGCTATCATAGATACCAACAAGCTCCGCACCCGATACTTCTTTCCAAAGCTTGGAATGTATCTTCCCAAGATGCCCGACACCGATAACCCCGACTTTGAGATTCATATTAAAAAGTGGTTCCTAAACTGATAACATACCGAAAGTCAATATTCTTTTTTCCGTCATTCGGATGATTAACATACAAAGGAAAATAAAAACCAATTGTCGGTATATCCGAATATTCCTCAGCAACGCCTTGCAACTGTCCGGGTAGCCAACTGAGGATATTTAGTTTCAAACCGATACCGGCGTCGGTCATTAGTTGTTTTCTGATAAGCGAGAAATTTACTTCATCTCCCACCCAACCTGCATCAAAGAAAAGTATAGGTTTGAAAGAACTAGCAAGCCAGCCGAGCGAACGCAAAGGATTGGGCAAGTTGAGATCCGCACCAAGACCGAAACCGCCATACGATGAGATGCTGCTTGCTCCGCGAACACCTGCTCCGCCTTCATTAATAAAATGTGCCTGGGTACTGAAGTGGCGACTAATGCTTGTTATTGATTGCCAAAAAGAATTCTGATCGTTCTCGACGCCATTAGCGCTATTGAGTGTGTAGAGTTTTTGGGTCGGAACATATCCCCATTGTCCTGTGGCGTTTGCACGAATCTTCAAACCAAACTCATTGGCTAATTTCACTTCCTGCGATAGTTTCACATTCCACCCGCCGAAGAAATCATATTGACCCGATGAGAACAGAAAGAAATTCGAGTAAAATTTCCTGATGACTCCACCCTGCTCTACCCCTGCCGAGAATTTGGTATCACCGTCATGCGAAGTAAATGAATATAAACCACCCATCGTCGAAACGGCTCCATCTGTCCACTGACTCCCAAATACCGGATAATGATAATCCGGCACGAAACCTCTATCGGTGTAGCTATAATAGAATTTTACTTTATGCGTTGCTCCGAGACTTAGATATGTTGGTCGGATCGTATGATCAAGACTCAGATCAACACCATTGACTCCATACATTTTCCGGATGTTGTAACTAAGGTCAGTCAAGTTACCAAGAAGTTTCGTATGAAATATTCCCTTTAATTGATAGTCAACATATTTGGCTACCTCTGCGATTTTGGCATCATCCTCTCGGTTTGTGCCATCATAAAAATTCGGGGTTGGTGCTATTGCTTTGGGCGCTGTTTTAAAAATTATTTTAAAATCGCCATTATCAATTCTGGTATTGCCGAAGAGCAACCCAACACCAAGATTAAATTTCGATGTTTCTTCATACCAAATAATTGGGCGGAACACTCCGTACAATCCGCTGAGCGGCGGAGCCGTCTGAGTTTGTTTCCAAAGTGTCCATTCGACTGGCGGAAACATCCCTGAATAATTGTTTGCATGATTGAGATCCATCAAACGATATGAACTATCAATCTCAAACCATGATACTTCCTTCGGCGTGACAATGCTACCTTCATATTTCCGATTGACCCAATCCCAACTTGGAAAGAACAACCGACCAGCTTCGGGCTTTTGATAACCGGTCTTCTGATTAAGTCCTATCGGTATCGTGGCAAGCCCTATCGAACCATCATCATAATGGAGCGTCAGATCAAGCGGCATGACCGCAACACTTTCATTTTTGATCGTCACTTTTGTATCGAAGCTACCGTCGGTGCGTTTGTCCGAGCTGACACAACCTGCATCATAATCGATTGTCCGAGTGGTATAGAACCATTGATCAAAATAGTAATTAAGATCAGCACCAGATACTTGTTCCATTGTCCGTTTGAAGTCGTTCAAACTCGGATGCTTAAAGTGCCAACGACGAAAATATTCTTTCATCCCAGCCCAAAACATTGAGTCGCCGAGAACATATTCAAGCTGCGCAAGTCCGTTAAGTGTTTTGAAATAGACTTGCCCGGCATTGACATTCTCACGTGCCCAATCGTGTGGTATCATCAATGGCTCTTCATAACCACTTGTTGCAAGATTAAGGTATGACGAATAATATCTGCGGCGAGTGTCGTCTTCGGGGATAAACATTTTCGAAAGCCATGGGCGATCATCCGTGCCATTGATACGTTGATGTCTGCCATAATAGGCTTCCATCATTGTCATTTCGATGAACTCAGTAAAGCCTTCGTCGAGAAATGCGTACCGAGTTTCGTCGTTGCCGAGCATTCCATAAAACCATTGATGACCACCTTCGTGGGCTATAAGTCCGGCACTGGCACTGCCATCCATAATCAACTGGGGATATTCCATACCACCATCACCACCATGCGTATTGCTAAAATTGCGATACTGATACCAACCAACTTTTTTGGAATGATGATCAAGCATATATAGTGTATGCTTCATCGCATCTTTCCATGAACTATCTTCATTGGCTTTGTAGAAACAGTGCACAGTGATTGTGTCGGTCCAGGTGTCCCACTCATGAATATATTCGTGGGCAAGCCAAGCAAAGTCATGAACGTTCTCCGCTTTGAAGTGCCAGGTCGTATTGCCCGACCTACTAAAATCTTTCGGGTATGCTTTACCTTTTTTAATGCCGTTAGCGATACTATCATATCCCCACCCTACTTCTTTTGGGTTCTGACATTGACCTGTCGAGGCAACGCAAAATTGCGACGGCACCGTCATCGTTACATCAAACTCGCCCCAGACACCATAAAACTCACGCGAAATATATTCTTCGTGATGCCAACCTTCACGATCATACTCACAAATTTTCGGATACCATTGGCACATTGAATATTTTATACTATCATTATTCATCCATCCACTGCGGCGTGTTTGCAAAGGTATTTGCTCGAAAAATGGCATGGCAATAGTTACACGTTGTTTCGGGGCAAGTGGTTTGGAAAGTGTTACTTTCATCACTGTTCCGGTAACTTCAAATCGTGCCGAAGTACCGTCAACTGTCACTTCAGAAAATATATAATTTCCCCAGTCGCTCTTTCGATAATTATCCATTTTATTTGCAAGCGCAAAATCACCCAAGGCTTTTGCACGCTCGTGCATCAACGAGCCGGGTTGGAAGGCGTTTGCATAAAGATGGAAATAGACCTCGTTCAGTG